>CAJXHQ010000211.1 GCA_913054485.1 uncultured Paracoccaceae bacterium | reverse complement strand
CGTGGAATCCTCCTACAGGCTGGCCTGCGGATGCCCTGGAAGCCTGCCGGCGCCCTTGCAGATCAGCACCTCCGGAGACAATCACCTGTACGTGGATGCCCTTCCGGTGCCGCAAGGCCTGAGGGCAAAACTGGAGGGAGCCTGGGTATTGCTATACTTCAGGGAAGTCCAAACGCTCCCGGATCATTGTGAAGGTCTCTTGCAGCGGCAGTTTCATTTGACCCCGGCAGAGGCCGGGCTGGCACGGATCATCGGCAGGGGGGAAAGCCTCAGAACCGCAGCCAAGGATTTGGGGATATCGATCTGGACCGCGCGTAGCCACCTGCGGGCCGTGTTTCAGAAAACCGACACGCACCGCCAAAACCAGCTTGCCGCCCTGGTGGCTCAAGTCGAACACATGCCCATCCCTCATTTGAGGGATCCAGAGGGCAGCGCGGTCTAACTCAAGCAAGCGATGTGACAAGGCACGGAATTTGCTTTCATCGGGCCATTCTTGTTTCGATGGAGGAAGTAATGAACAAAGTGGTTTTTGCAGCATCCTGTGCAGTTGCGGTTTTCGCTCTTGCCGCCCCCGGCTGGGCCCACCATGGCGATTGCGTCTACAATGAAGCGTCGGGAAAATACCAGTCTATACCTGAACCGGCAGGCGGGGGTGATATCAACTCCAACGGCGGCCGAGCGAAAGCTGCGGCAAACGAAGGCACGCCTTTTGGTCCGGTTGACGCATCTGGGCCATGTGGCGGGGTACACCCCTGGCCGACAGTTCACGAAATTCCGAACAGCAACCCCAACCCCAACGCCTGGGGTGCGCCTCACGCGGGCGGGAAAAACAATTAATTGCCCAGCGGGCCCGATAGGGCCCGCAGCCTGAACGGCCGGGACAGAATCCGGGCAGAGAGTGCTACTCTGTCCGCAAGGCCTGCACCGGATCCATCTTTGATGCCCGGCGCGCAGGCACATACCCGAAAATCAATCCCACCAGGCTGGACAGCAGGATTGCTCCGGCAACAGATGTCAGGTCGAGCTGGACAGGCCACCCGGCAACACGCCCGGCAGCAATTGCTGCTGCAGCCCCGGCGGCCAGGCCGGCTGCGCCGCCGGCGAGGCAGAGGATAACGGCCTCGATGAGGAATTGCGCCCGCACGCGGGCCGGGCTTGCCCCGATTGCAATCCTGAGGCCGATTTCCCGGGTGCGTTCGGTGACGGACACCAGCATGATGTTCATGATGCCGATACCGCCGACAAGCAGCGAGACCGAGGCAATACCCGCCAGCAGCCAGCCTGCCGTCCGGCTGACCGCATGATCCGCCGACAGCATGGCCGCCGGGTCGGAAACAGAGAAATCATCGGGCCTGCCTGCCGGTATCCGGTGGCTTCGGCGCAAGCCATTCCGGACCTGCGCTGCTGCCGCAGCAACTCCTGCATCCGGTGAAGCCTTGATCACGACAAAGTCCACTGCGTCCCAGCGTGCGGCATTTGCGTTCCCGATCAGCCGCTTGCGGGCAGTGCTGAGCGGAACAAATACGGATAAATCCTGCGAACTGGCAGTGCCGCCTGCGCCCTTTTTCTCCAAGACGGCAATAACTTCGAAATAGACCGTCAGAATGCGGACCTGCTGCCCCACAGGGTCCCGCGGGCCGAACAGCTGCCGGGCGGACTCGTGACCCAGGATGGCGACTTTTACCGCGCCGGTTTGCTCGCGCGACGAGAACATCCGGCCTGCGGCCAGGTTCCAGTCGCGGACAAGGAAGTATCCGGGGGTCGTGCCCTCGACCACGGCGCGGACGGCCCTGTTGGCTTTCACGACAGGAACGCGGCCTTGCACCACCGGGGCGGCAGCAGCGACCAGGGGCAGCGCAACCAATGCTTCTGCATCGGCGGAGGTCAGCCGTGCGCGCCGCGCCCGCCCGCTGCTTTCTCCGGCCAACTGATCCGCTTGCGGGGTGACAATCAGGATGCGCGAACCGAGCGCCTGGATCTGCTGTTCGATTTCGTGCTGCGCCCCTGTGGCAAAGGCGACCATGGCAATGACCGAGCCAACTCCGATCACGATGCCAAGCATTGTCAGGGCACTGCGCAACAGGTTGGCCGTCAAAGCTCGCCAGGCAATTTTCAGGTTCTCCTGCCCGCTCATGGTCGCGGTTTTCCGTTTTGCAACAGCGTTTTAACGTCAAGCTGGGAAGCAGGAAGCGGCTTCTCAGGCTTGGTGGCTGACTTGCGGCCAGTTGGCCGGTCTGCCCCGCGGCACGAGCGGAACAGAAGCTCTTGGGCCGCAGTAAAAGCCCGCTGACCGTCCAAACCAGCAGCCAGAGGAGTTCTGCATGTTTTGAACTTCGGGCCTTTTCCGCCGGGTGTGGAAGTCCCCGCGGGATGAAGTTGCAGGACCGGCTCTCTGCTTGTCTTGAACCGCGGCGGGATGTCCGAAAGACCAGCAGCTTCGATCCGCCCGTCGCACATCCGGATCACATGTTTCGCGTGGGCGGCAACCAAAGGATCATGGGTGACCATCACAATTGCCTTGCCCGCCTCGTTGATCTCCCTGAACAAATGCAAGATCGTTTTCCCGCGCTCACTGTCGAGCGCCCCGGTCGGCTCATCTGCCAGAATTATGCCGGGCCGGTTCACCAAGGCGCGCGCGATGGCTACCCGTTGCTGTTCGCCGCCTGACAGCTGGGCCGGCATGTGGGCCGCCCGATGGTCCACACCGACGCTGCGCAGGGCCTCCGCAACTCTTTCCTCCCGGCTTCTGCGGGGTACTCCAGCATAGACAAGCGGCAGTTCAACATTTTCAAATGCGGTATAGCGGGGAAGCAGATTACTGGCCTGAAAGACAAAACCAAAGGTCTGGTTGCGCAGGGCTGAACGTTGTTCTTCTGTCAGATCCCCGGTCCGCTTGCCGTGGACATAAACCGTGCCGAAGCTCGGCTGGTCCAGAAGGCCAAGAAGGTTCATGAGAGTGGTTTTGCCGGACCCCGAAGGCCCCATGATGGCGATAAAGTCCCCTTTATCAATTGACAGGCTGCTGCGCTGGAGGGCGTCTACTTTCAAGCCGTCCTTGCCATAACTGCGCGATATGTTCTTGGCTTCTAGCAACATGACGCTCTACTCGCTCATTTGCAGCCGCAGGAAACCGCCCGGCTTCCGTTTCTGATATTCGCCGAGGATGACCGCCTGTCCTTCCTTGAGCCCCTCTCCCTTTACACCGGTATGGCTCGCATCCTGGTCCCCGGTTCGGATGGGCACCGGCGACGGCGCGCCGTCCGGGGACAGAAGCCATAGGTGGGGACCGCCTTCCTGCGGATCTGCTTGGGACGGGGAGGATGGGACAAATGCCAGCGCCTCTGTCGGGACCTTCAGTGTCGGTTCGGAGGCTCGAATGCTGATCGTGACCAATGCGGTCATGCCGGGGAACAGAAGCTCTCCCAGGTTTTCTGTGCTGATGACAACTGTGTAGGTGACGACATTGTGGAGAACGCGCGCAGACTTGCGGATTTCGCTGACCTCTCCTCTGAAGATGCGGCCGGGAAATGCCTCGATCCTCAGACTGGCAGTCTGTCCTTCCTTGACCTGCCCGATGTCAGTCTCATCGACGCTGACGTGGACAACCATCCGGTCCAGGGCCTGGGCGATGGTGAAGAGCACCGGTGCCTCCAGGGCGGCCGCAACTGTTTGCCCCGCATCAATGCTGCGGCTGATGATCACCCCGTCGATCGGTGACCGGATTGTCGTCCGCTCCAGCTCGACTTCGGCAAGCCTCAGCAAGGCCTGCCGCTGCGGCACATTTGCTTCTGCCGCAGCCAGTTCAGCCATAGCCTGCCGCAGATCCGCCTCAGCACCATGCACCTGCTTTTCAGCGGCGGCGTGCAGTGCTTCGATTTCCCAGACCCAGGCCCGGGCAATATCCACCTTGGCCTGCTCATCCTCGATATCCGCAGAGGAAACCGTGCCGGATTTCAGCAGCTCTTTTTTGCGGGTCAGGCTGGACAAGGCCACTTTCAAACCGGCTTCGCCTTGTGCAATCCTGGCCTTCAGGACCGCAAGCTCAAGCTCGGCAGCCTCTATCTGCACCTCAGCGCGCCGAAGCGCGGCTTTCTGCATATCGACGCTAGCAAGCGCGATTGCCACCGCGGCCCGGGCCTCTGCCACGCGGGCTTCAAAAGCTTGTCGGTCAATCCTGGCAAGAGGCTGGCCTTCCGTGACCCGGTCATTGAAATCCGCCAGCACTTTGGTGATCCGCCCTGACACCTGCGAGCTGACATCCACGCTCAAGAGCGCACCTACGGTCCCGGTTGAGGTGACGGTTTCCTCCAGCCGGCCGTATTCCACAGGGGCAGTAACATAAGCTATGTCCGCTTCCGGCTCTATCTTGCCCGACGCAACATATGCAACCACAGCTCCCCCTGCGAGCAAGAGGGTCAGTGTTTTCAGCATGGGATAACAATGCCATTTTCCTGGCAAGCTGACAAATTCGGGTTTTGCCGGCTGAGCGGACCTTGGTGCCGCGTGTTTTTTGCCCGGCCGATTCGCATCTCCTGTTCAGATCCTTCCGAAGTTTGTGTGTCACGAGGAGAGCCCGCCTCCGCTGTTCAGCAGCTGCCGCACGAAGGGCGCAAGCAAGGCGCCCGCGCAGATACTCGGAGCCATCGGCAAGCCGGCCCTGGCGAAGCCTTCCCAGTCAGAGAAACGGCCCGGTCCAACGGTACGCACCGCTGCAAGCAGGGCAACGGACAGGCAAATGCCAATCGAAAGGCTGAGCGAAAACCCCTGCAGGCTCCCGGAGGGAACAAAGAGCATGACCGCGGCCAGCATCTTGACGTCTCCGCCGGCTATCAGCCGGGCTGCAAAAAGGATGAGTGCCAGGAAGAAAACACTGCCAGCTGCCGCCAGTCTGAATCCCGCTTCCGGCCACTCCAAAATCAGCAGCGAGACTGCAAAGATACCGGTCAGGCAGAGCACATTCAGGTTGGCGATCCGAAGATGCCGGAGATCCTCATAGGCCATATAAACAAGCAGAGGCGCGGCCCCGATCATCGGGAGAAGTGGCTGCCAGCCGCCGCTCATGCCGCGGATCCTTGATCCATGCGGGCAGGCGCTGTGCCTTCCATAGAAACAAGCCGGTAGACCAGTTCAGACATGCTCCCGACCCCGGTTTTTGCGTAGATGTTACGCAGATGGGTGCGCAGCGTCGAGTTTGAAATGCCGAGCTGCCGCACCACCCGTTTGGCTGTCTGCCCCTTGCTCAGCAGAACACAGACCCGGTATTCGGCCCGGCTCAGCTGTGCCGGGTTCTCCATGCTCAGCAGCAGCGCATCAGGCGCGGCAGCAGCACGGGCGCGGCGGTTGCTCAGGCAGGCCTCCATGTAGAGCCCCGGCGCCCGGTTTGACCAGGTGCGCACAAAGGTGTCGGCAATCATGTTGAGCAGCGCTTGCTGCATCGGACCCGGCTGGCGGGCGAAGTGAAACTCCAGCACATCGGTTGCGCCGTTGCCGGACGTCAGCGGGATGACCGCAAGATCGGTCAGGCCGCGGGACTGGTGGAAGTTCTCCAGCGCAGGGTCCTCGAAATGACCCGACATTGACTTGTACCAGATCATCCCCGGTTTGGCCTTGTCGACATAGGTGCCAAGCACGGCATGAGCAAATGACTGGGTCAGACGCTTCACACCCGTGCTGGCAGGCCGGCAGTCGTAGAAAAGCGAGCCGGACCTTACCCGATCCGCAGAAGAGATTCGGCAGACAGCAGCCGCCTCGGCGCCGATGGCTTTGGTGATGGCCTCCAGAGCGTCCCGGAAGGGCGCGCAGCCATGCAGGCATTCGCACCAACGCGCCATTGGCGGGATCAGGCCGATCTCGGCAGATTGAATCGTATTGAAGTCGTCAAAACGTGCAGCAGTCCCCATTGTGCTACCCCCCACAAGTAACGACTGCCCGATATCGTGCGTAAGTGCCTCAAGTTGCGCTATTACTGGTTTTT
>CAJXHQ010000210.1 GCA_913054485.1 uncultured Paracoccaceae bacterium | reverse complement strand
TCTCGAACGGCGGCAGGCAGGCAAAGAGGTGGCAGCCGATGTCATTTGTGATCTGGTGCTGGCCCAGTTCCTGCTCCACCAATTTCATGGCAGCAAAGATCGGGCGCTCGGGGCAGCCGGTGCAGAAGCCCGGCGGGCGGATCGGCACGGTGTTGGACAGATCCGGGATTTCCGGCGCGTCCTGATTGGGCGCGCGGACCTGGCCCGGCAGCAGCCCGGGTGCGTGTTCCTTCAGAAGGGAGGTGATCCCCTCGACCATCACCTGGCCGGTATATTCACCGGCCATGGGCAGCATGTCCTTCCCATGCAGCCGCGTCTTGGCTCCGCCGCGGGTCAGCAGGGTCGACAGCCCCTGCTCGATGAACTCAGGCTGGCCTTCCTCCACCACCAACACCCCCTCCTTGCCTTCCGCGAAGGCGAGGAACTCATCGCTCACCAGCGGATACGTAACGTTGAGGCAGTAGATCGGCACCTCGCTCTGCCCGTAAATATCCGCGAGCCCCAGGCGCTGCAGCGCCCGGATCACGCCATTATACATGCCGCCTTGGCAGACGATGCCAACCTTGGCTGCGTCAGGGCCGAAGTGCTCGTTGAGGCGGTTCTCAACGATGAACCGTTCCGCAGCGGGCCAGCGGTTGTTGATCTTGTCGTGCTCATGCGCATAAGACATCGGCGGGAGCACCACGCGGTTGAAATCCCGCTGCGGGGCGGCTAGCGCATCGGTCACAGTCAAGTCCGGGGCAATATTGTCCTTGGCTTCAAAACTGCCGGTCACATGGCAGGCGCGGATCCGCACCATCAGCATGACAGGCGTGTTCGACGCCTCAGAAAGCTCAAACCCCTTGCCCACGGCATCCACGATGCAGGGCAGGTTCGGGCGCGGATCGAGCAGCCAGAACTGCGACTTCATCGCAAAAGCATGGCTGCGCTCCTGCATGATCGAGGAGCCTTCGCCGTAGTCCTCGCCCACGATGATCAGCGCGCCGCCATTGACACCGGAGGACGCCAGATTGGCCAGCGCGTCCGAGGCAACATTGACCCCGACCGAGCCCTTGATGGTCACAGCCCCCCGGATCGGATAGTGCACCGAGGCCGCCAGCATCGCCGCGGCGGCGGCTTCCGAGGCATTGGCCTCAAACCGCACGCCCAGCTCGCCCATCAGCTCCTCGGCGTCGGCCAGCACATCCATCAGATGCGAGATCGGCGCGCCCTGGTAGCCGCCCACATAGCCGACGCCGTTTTCCAGGAGGGCCTTGGTGATCGCAAGGATCCCTTCACCGGTGAAGACCTCGCCTGCACCCATCCGCAGGTGCTCAACTTCCTTCTTAAAGGACCGCTCTGCCATGGTTCCCCGCTGCTTCTGTTCGCTCTGACCGGGGTAGGGCATTTTATATGAATATTCAAGTAAATTACCCTGCAGGCGCGAAACCCGCCGTGGCTCTTGCTCCGGGGGGCGGGCAACGGCTATGGCTGTTGGGCTTCCCGCAGCCTGCAACCAGGCACGGCTGCAGGTATCAATAAGGAACAAAGAAATGGCAGACATTACCCGCATGCACACCGGAGTACGCTCCAGCAAGATCGTGATCCACGGCGATACCATCTATCTGACCGGCCAGGTGGGCAATCCGGAGGAAGACATCACTGAGCAGACCCGCACCTGCCTGCGCAAGATCGATGAGCTGCTGGCCGAAGCGGGGTCGGACAAGACGCGCATTCTGCAGACCACGATCTGGCTGGCGGATATGGCCGATTTTGCAGCGCTGAACGAGGTGTGGAACGCCTGGGTTCCCGAAGGCCATGCACCGGCTCGCGCCTGCGGCGAGGCCAAACTGGCGCGCCCGCAGCTGAAGGTGGAATTCATTGTGACCGCTGCGCGCTAAACACCTGCCGGCCCCTTGCCGGGGCCGGCCATCCTTTGGAAGGGCCTGCGATGATCGAACTCAGAGACCTGCAAATCCTGACCGCGCTGGCGCGGCATCAGCATTTTGCCAAGGCGGCGCAGGATTGCGGCATGTCGCAGCCCGCCTTTTCCATGCGGATCCGAAACCTTGAGGAAAAGCTGGGCCTGTCCATCGTGCGCAGGGCCAACCGGTTCCAGGGGCTGACCGAAGAGGGCGAGATGATTGTGCGACGTGCCCGCTCGATCCTGGATGATGCCCGCGCGCTGGAACAGGAGATCGCCGCATCGCGCGGCGAGGTGACCGGCACGCTGGTACTGGGGGTGGTGCCGACAGCCACCGCTTTTGCCGCGCAGGTGGCTGACCGGGTGCGCCAGGCCTATCCGCGCATTCTGGTGCAGGTGGATGTGACCACCTCGCTGTCGATCCAGCAGCGGCTATACGACGGCTCCATCGACGCCGGGGTCACCTACTCTGACAGTATCGGTCCGGACCTGGTGACAGTGCAGCCGCTTTACGAGGAGAGCTACGTGCTGATGGCGCCGGCGGCGATGGTGGAGGATGCGGGGGATCAGATTTCTTGGGCAGATGCCTCCGAGTTGCCGCTCAGCCTCTTGGACCGGCAAATGCAGAACCGCCGTATTCTGGATGCCATTTTCGAGGAACAGGGGTTGAAGCCGCGGATCATGTCCGAATCGAGCGGCTTCATGGCGTCCATGGTGATGGCGCGGCGCGGCTCGGTTGCCACTATTCTGCCGCGTGCGCTGGCAGAGGCTCTGGGGCCGCTGGAAGACACCCGGGTGCTGACCCTGGTGGAGCCGGAACAGGCCCGGCCGATCTGTATCGCCACTTTGAACCGCCAGGCAGAGCTGACCACCGTGCGGGCTTTGAAGGAAGTGGTTGGCGAATTCGGCAACAGCTGAGGCCGCTTTTTTCAAGGCGTTTTGAAACGCCTTGCTGCGCAGGACGCGGATTTTGAAGCAGATCCGTCACACGCTGATCCAAAAGCGACGTCATAACCCCTGCTTATCGTGCAATCGGTAATTCAGATTTGACGATACTACTTCCTGATGACATTGCGGGGTTAAAAGCCGCGTGCTTAAGGAAGGACACCATGGCACCATTGGATAATAGCAAGGGGATCTGGAAATCCGGCAAGGGCAAAGGGCGCCGCACGCCCAAAGGCCGCCAGGTGGATGATCAGGCCCTCAGCGACGTTCAGGCTCTGCTTGGCGACCGCCCTCGCAACCGTGATCTGCTGATCGAATTTCTGCACCTGATTCAGGATGCTTATGGACATCTGAGCTCTGCCCACATCCGTGCGCTGGCAGAAGAGATGCGCACCGGTCAGGCAGAGATCTATGAGGTCGCCTCCTTCTATGCCCATTTCGACGTAGTGCGCGAGGACGAGACCCCGCCGCCTGCGCTGACCATCCGGGTCTGCGACTCGCTGGCCTGTGAACTGGCCGGCGCCGAGCAGTTGCAAAAGGCGCTGGAAGACGGGCTCGACTCCTCACAAGTGCGTGTTCTGCGCGCGCCCTGCATGGGCCGCTGCGACACCGCGCCGGTGCTGGAAATCGGCCACAATCACATCGACCACGCCACACCCGAAAAGGTGCAGGCGGCGATTGCGGCGGACGACACCCACGCACATATTCCGGATTACGAGACCTTCGCATCTTACGAAGCCGAAGGCGGCTATGCCACGCTGAAAGACCTGCGCGCCAACGGCGACTGGGAAGCGGTGCAGGCCAAGGTGAAGGAGGCCGGTCTGCGCGGTCTTGGCGGGGCTGGCTTCCCGTCGGGCACCAAATGGGGTTTTGTGCGCGCCAATGAAGGGCCGCGGTACCTGGCCGTCAATGGCGACGAGGGCGAGCCCGGCACGTTTAAGGACCGCTACTATCTGGAGCGCACGCCGCACGTATTCCTCGAAGGCATGCTGATCGCCGCCTGGGCGGTGGAGGCGGAAAAAGCCTTCATCTATATGCGCGATGAATACCCGGCGGTGCTGGAAATCCTCCGCCGCGAGATTAAGGCGCTGGAAGACGCGGGCATCGTGGAAGAAGGCTATATCGACCTGCGCCGTGGGGCAGGGGCTTACATTTGCGGCGAAGAAAGCGCCATGATCGAGTCGATCGAAGGCAAACGCGGCGAGCCGCGCCACCGTCCGCCCTTTGTGGCGCAGGTGGGCATCTTCGGCCGCCCCACGTTGGTCCATAACGTCGAGACGCTCTATTGGGTGGCCAAGGTCAACCGCGAGGGGCCGGAATGCCTGAACTCGGTTGAGAAGAACGGCCGCAAGGGTCTGCGCAGCTATTCTGTGTCGGGCCGGGTGAAGAACCCGGGCGTGCACCTGCTGCCGGCAGGTTCCACCATCACTGACATTATCGAAGCCTGCGGCGGCATGCTGGACGGCCATACCTTCAAGGCCTATCAGCCCGGCGGGCCGTCCTCTGGCCTGCTGCCAGCCTCCATCAACGATGTGCCGCTGGACTTTGACACGCTGCAGCCGCTGGGGTCCTTCATCGGCTCCGCAGCCGTGGTGATTCTGTCCGATCAGGACTCCGCCCGCGACGCGGCGCTGAACATGCTGCGCTTCTTCGAAGATGAAAGCTGCGGCCAGTGCACCCCCTGCCGGGTTGGCTGCGAGAAGGCTGTGAAGCTGATGCAGGCACCAAAGTGGGATCAGGACCTGCTGGAAGAGCTGAGTTCCGCGATGGTCGACACCTCGATCTGCGGGCTGGGCCAGGCGGCGCCGAACCCGATCCGCCTGACCATGAAACATTTTCCGGATGAGGTCTGAGCCATGAGCGACAAGATTACATTCACCCTCGATGGCGAAGAGGTCACGGCTGACGCAGGCCTGACCATCTGGGAAGTCGCCAATGGCCGGGGCCTGAAGATCCCGCATCTGTGCCACAAGCCGCAGCCCGGCTACCGCCCCGACGGCAACTGCCGCGCCTGTATGGTGGAGATCGAAGGCGAGCGGACGCTGGCGGCGTCTTGTATCCGCGAGCCCGCTGACGGCATGGTTGTCACTACCAACAATGCGCGCGCCGAAGGTGCCCGCAAGATGGTGATGGAGCTGCTGGTGGCCGACCAGCCCGCAAAAGAAGAGGCGCACGACAAGTCCTCGCACCTGTGGGACATGGCCGAACTGAACGGGGTCGAGGAATCCCGCTTCCCGAAACTGGAAGAGGGCCGCATTCCGCTGCTCGACGACAGCCATGTCGCGATGTCCGTGAATCTGGACGCCTGCATCTCCTGCGGGCTCTGTGTGCGGGCCTGCCGTGAAGTGCAAGTGAATGACGTGATCGGCATGGCCGGGCGCGGCCATGATGCCTACCCGACCTTCGACATCTCCGACCCGATGGGCGCGTCGTCCTGCGTCGCCTGCGGCGAATGTGTGCAGGCCTGCCCGACCGGCGCGCTGATGCCCTCGGCCACTCTGGACGAAGAAGGCCGCGGCGATCTGAAGGATTACGATTCCGAAACCGAAAGCGTCTGCCCCTTCTGCGGCGTCGGCTGCAAGGTCTCGCTGAAGGTGAAAGACGGCAAGGTTAAGTATGTCGAGGGCATCAACGGCCCCGCCAACGAAGGCCGGCTCTGCGTGAAAGGCCGTTTTGGTTTCGACTACATTCACCACCCCCACCGGCTTACCAAACCGCTGATCCGCCGCGACGACGCGCCGGCCAAAGGCCTGAACGTCGATCCCGGCGATCTCAGCACCCATTTTCGCGAAGCGACCTGGGAAGAGGCGATGGATCTGGCTGCCAAAGGCCTGACCAACCTGCGCGACACCCACGGCGGCAGGTCTGTGGCCGGTTTCGGCTCGGCCAAATGCACCAATGAGGAGGCCTATCTCTTCCAGAAGTTCATCCGCCAGGGGTTCAAGCACAACAACGTCGACCACTGTACCCGTCTATGCCATGCGTCGTCTGTTGCAGCGCTGATCGAAAACGTCGGCTCCGGCGCGGTAACAGCAACCTTCAACGAGATCGAAAACGCTGATGTGGCCATTATCATCGGCTCCAACCCGATCGAGAACCACCCCGTTGCGGCGACCTACTTCAAGC
>CAJXHQ010000209.1 GCA_913054485.1 uncultured Paracoccaceae bacterium | reverse complement strand
TCGCCAAGCGTATCTACCGCGCTGACGAAGTGCTGGCCGACAACAAGATCCGCAATCAGCTGAAGGAATGGGAAGACGCAGGATACGGCAATCTGCCGGTCTGCATGGCGAAGACCCAGTACTCCTTCTCGACCGATCCTTCCCTGCGCGGCGCGCCCACCGGCCATTCGGTTCCGGTCCGCGAAGTGCGCCTGTCGGCAGGTGCCGGTTTCATCGTCGCAGTCTGCGGCGAGATCATGACCATGCCGGGTCTGCCCCGCAAACCAGCGTCCGAAAGCATCCGCTTGAACGACGAGGGCCAGATCGAAGGCTTGTTCTAAGACGCAAAATGCGCTTTCTGCGGCCCGGAGTGATCCGGGCCGCAAGAGTTTTGAAGTGATGAGTGACCGTAACCCCCCCGAAGCCTGCAACAGCATGGACGAGCTGCGCGCGGAGATTGACTGCTTTGATGCAGAACTGATCCGGATGCTGGCCCAGCGGGCAGGCTATATCGACCGGGCAATTGCGCTGAAGCAGCTCAACGGCTGGCCCGCGCGCATCCCCGGCAGGGTCAAGGCGGTCGTGGAAAATGTACGGCGCTGTGCCGGGGACGAGGGGCTTGACCCGGATCTGGCAGAGACGCTTTGGCGGCCATTGATTGAGTGGTCGATTGCGCGCGAGGCGCGCGTCATTCGGGAAGATTGATCGGGCATCTGCGCCCGTTTCGGAAGGAAGAGAGCTATGGCAGCAAACATCATCGACGGCAAAGCCTTCGCCGCCACGGTGCGGGAAAAAGTGGCAGGCCATGTCGCCCGCCTGAAGGAAGAAAACGGCATCACCCCCGGCCTCGCCGTGGTGCTGGTGGGCGAAGACCCGGCAAGCCAGGTCTATGTGCGCTCCAAGGGCAAGCAGACCGTTGAAGTCGGCATGAACAGCGTCGAGCACAAGCTGGACGTGGATACCTCGGAAGCGGACCTGCTGGCGCTGATCGACCAGCTGAACAATGATCCGGCGATCCACGGCATCCTGGTGCAGCTGCCGCTGCCGGGCCACCTGGACGAGGATCTGGTGATCAACTCCATCGCGCCGGCCAAGGACGTGGACGGCTTCCACATCTCTAACGTGGGCCTGCTTGGCACCGGTCAGAAGAGTATGGTCCCCTGCACGCCGCTTGGCTGCCTGATGATGCTGCGTGACTACCATGGCTCGATCTCCGGCATGGACGCGGTTGTCATTGGCCGCTCCAACATCGTCGGCAAGCCTATGGCGCAGCTCTTGCTGGGCGACAGCTGCACCGTGACCATCGCGCACAGCCGCACCAAGGACCTGCCGGATGTGGTCCGCCGCGCCGACATCGTTGTGGCCGCCGTGGGCCGCCCCGAGATGGTGCCGGGCGACTGGATCAAAGAAGGCGCCACCGTGATCGACGTGGGCATCAACCGCATCCCGGCGCCGGAAAAAGGCGAAGGCAAGATGAAGCTGGTTGGCGACGTGGATTATGCTTCGGCTGCGGAACGCGCCGGCGCGATCACACCGGTGCCCGGTGGCGTTGGCCCGATGACCATCGCCTGCCTGCTGGCCAATACCGTCACCGCCTGCTGCCGCGCCAACGGTCTGGCAGAGCCGGAAGGGCTGACTGCCTGATACTGGCATGACCGGTTAGACGGGAAGGCGGCCTTCGGGGCCGCCTTTTTCATGTCAGCCGCCAGCTGCGACTGCAAACATGATGCGTCCGGGCAGCAGGGCGAAGACACCGGCGGCCACCAGTGCGCCTAAGGTGAGGCTCAGCATATGGCGGCGGTGCGATGCGGTTACGTGCCGCCGGGCGGCGCGCACCGCCTGCACCAGCCCGGTCAGGGCCAGCAGCGACAGCAGATGGATCGGGCTGAACGGGCCGATAAGGCGCAGCTCCTGGATGGCAAAGCTGGACAGGGCCACAACCGCCATCATGATCACCCAGGTCCAGCCCATAACCCGGTGCAGAGGGTTTCCTTTTCGCATGGAAAACAGCACCGCGGTGAGCGGCAGCATTGCCAGCGCAGTAAAGGCATGGATCTGGACTGCGGGATCGGCATTCAAGAAAGGGGTGAGGGACATTTCGGCTCCTTATCGCGGGTTGGCATCCAGTTGCGGTCTTGACCGCGGAGGGGGCAAAGCCGGATACGTGAAGGGCTAGGAAAACCACGTGAACAGCAGGATCTGGGCCCGATGTCATTGGCGCTTCGTGAAATCTGGAAGGGGCCGGCTTCTCGCTGGGGGCTGGCCTGGCTGCTGTTCACCCTGCTGGCAGGCACCCTGGGTCCCTTCGGTACTTTCGATATTCTCGGGCCTGCGGAGCGGTATGGCTATTGGGGGCTGCTGGCCGCGCTGGGGCTGGGTCTGGAGGCCCTGCGCCGGGCCCTCGGAGGCTGGCAGTGGCGTGCCAAGTTTCGGCTGGCCTCGCACCTGCCTTATGCCTTGGTGCTGGCCTCCCTGATCCTGATGATCAATGCGGCATTATTCGGGGCCGCGCCATCGCTCCGGGCGTTCCTGTTCCTCTGCTCTGTTGTGCTTGTCGTTGCGCTATGTGTCGAGGGCGTGCTGTATCTGACCGGAAGGCCGCCGGATGCGCCCGGAGCGGCGGCGGCCAGGCCCGGGCTGTCCGGTGATCCGGCAGAGCAGCTGCTGCGCAAGCTGCCGCACAGCCTGCGCGCGCCGCTGATCCGGCTGGAAGCGCAGGATCATTACACGCTGGTCGTGACAGAGACCGGCCAGGCGCTGGTCCTTATCCGCTTTTCCGATGCAATGGAGATGACGGGCCCGGACATGGGGCAGCGCGTGCACCGGTCTCACTGGGTGGCCGGCGGGCAGGTCGCAGCACATCGGCGCCGTTCAGGCCGGGATTTTCTGCAGATGGCAGACGGCGTGGAAATTCCAGTCAGCCGGAGCTTCAGGGGCGCAGCCCGTGACGCAGGTCTGATCCTCTGACGGGTCAGGGGGTGACCGGCACCATCGTGCCTTGCAGCAGCGCAACCAGCTTTTCTTCCCCGTCCTGCAGCGCATGCACCTCGGCGGTGACAACCACCAGCCGGCGGCCCGGTTTTATCACCTTGCCGGTGGCCTGCAGCTCTTCGCCAAGGCCGGGCGCGAGGAGATTGATTTTCATCTCAGCCGTCATCACTTCACTGTCTTCGGGCAGCACCGAAAGGGCCGCATAGCCGGCTGCGCTGTCACCGATTGCAAAGGTCAGCGCTGCATGTGCCGCGCCATGCTGCTGCCGGCTGCCCGGCAGCAGGGGTGCGGAGATCACCGCCTCGCCTGCGGATACCCGCTCCAGGCGCGCTCCAAGGGTCTGCATCATCGTCTGCCGGGCAAAACTGTTCCGGATCCGGGTTTCCATCGCTAAAGTTCCTGCCTGTGCGGTGAGCCAAAACATTCAGGATCATGCTCCACATCATTTGAGATAGTGCAAGCCCTCCATTAAAACTGATACTGAGTTCTGATTCGGTTAATCCAGTCATGTTTTCCCACCTTCTGAAAGAGTATTGGGCAGAAAAATCAGTGTCCGGCTTGCTGGCAGTGGTAAGCTTGGCAGTGCTTCTGGCCGTTTCCGGTCCCTTCGGAACCTATGAAAGGCTGGGGTTCCCGGCCCGGCTGATGCTGTGGACCGGTACGGTGATGATGGCGGTGGCCACTGCGGCGGTTGCTCATGGGCTCAGCGGCTGGGTCGCCCGCAAGCGCGGCTGGCGCCTGATGCAGCGGGAGGCCTTCCGGCTGTTTCTGGTTGTGCTGCTGTTCACGCCCATTGCCTATATCACCGTCAAGAGCCTCGGCGGCAGCGCAACTGGCTGGCGGCTGAGCGGGCTGGCGAAATCCGCAGTGTATGTGACAGGGTTTGCCTTCGGGGTGCGTCTGCTGAATGCGGGGCTGCCGCCGATCGGGGCAGGCACGGCGGGTCAGCAACTGCTCCCGCGGCCGGACCGGGCAGACCCTGAGGGCCCCGCGGAACTCAGCGCTGCGGAACCAAACGCTGCCGAACCCAGGCTGAACCGCCGCCTGCCCGGTGACTTTACCGGGCCTGTTTTGCGGCTGAACAGCAAGGATCACTTTGTCGAAGTGGTGTCTGCCAGCCAGACGGTATCGCTGCGCATGCGGATGTCGGATGCGATTGCCGAAATGGAGCCGGTGAAAGGCCTTGTTCCGCACCGGTCCCATTGGGTCTCGGCAGAGGCTGTGGCGGGCAGTGTGCGCAACGGGGCGCGGGTGGAGCTATGCCTGACCAACGGCGACCGCGTGCCAGTGAGCCGCGGCTCCCGCAAGATACTGGAAGAGGCTGGGGTGCTGTGAAGCGCCGCCGCCGCGCACCAGCGCGGCGCCTGGCCCAACGGCGCAATGGGCTCCGGCAAAGCCGGGGCACACGCGCAGGCGGGAGCCCCCCGCCCGCCGCAGGCGCTGCCCCGCCAGGGGCATTCCGGCCGGTCTATCGCGGCATCGGCACTGGCGTCGGGCGCGGGCCGGTCAGAATTGCCAGGGCCTCAGGTGCCATCAGGCCGTCAAGCACCGCCGCATGGCTGCGCAGTCCTCCGGTGTAGGTGCCGAAGGCCGGCAGGATCAGCCTGCTGCGGTCCAGAAGAAACGCAGGTCTTGAACCGCCGCGCAGCCGCGCCTTGGGGTGGTAATGGCCGGAAACCTCGCCCTCCGCTGCGCTTTCTGCAATGTGGCGGAACGTCAGCGGCCCGAGCGTAAGCTGCGCCAGGTGGCTGCCGCCCAGCTCTACCGGGCCGGGATCATGGTTGCCCTCAATCCAGGTCCAGCGCCGCCCGGCCATCAGCCGGGAGATCCACAGTTTGGCGTCCTCCGGAAGGGCGCGGGCGGCGGCATCGTCATCGAAGCTGTCACCCAGGCAGACCACCTGTTTGGCGGCCGTGGCCTCCAGCAGGTCCTGCAGCCGGATCAGCGTGTCCTGCGTCTCGTAAGGCGGCAGCTGGGATCCGCCGCGCCGGGCCACGCGCTCTGCCTTGCCCAGATGCAGGTCGGAGACGCATAACAGGTCTTCGGCGGCCCACCAGAGCGCGCCTGCTCCCAGCGCCGTCAGCCGCGCCCCGTTCAGTGTGAAATCATACCCGTTCATGATGTGTTCTTGCCGGTCCCGGCCGCGGCTTGCAAGGGTCTATGTGCCCAGGTCCGCCAGGCCGGAGGCCTGCATCAGGGCCTCGGCCTCCTGCTGCATCAGTTTTTCAATGCCGGCGCCTTTCACAGGCACCTTGCCAACCTCCAGCAGCAAGGGCGCTGCCAGCGGCGTGATACGGGGCAGGCGCACGAGGTCGATGCGGCCCTCGATGCGGGTCAGCATCTCTTCGATGCGGCCGAAATCCACCAGCCCGCGCAGGGCCTCCTCGCGGGTGATGTCCAGCATCAGGTGGCCGGGATCGTATTTGCGGAGCGTGTCATAGAGGATGTCCGAGGAAAACGTCGCCTGCCGTCCGGACTTCCGCTGCCCGCCGCTGTTGCGTTCGATCAGCCCGGCGATGGTGGCAACCCCTCTGAAGGCCCGTTTCATCACCGTATTGCCCGCCAGCCAGCCCTCCAGCCCGTCGCGCAGCGCATCCAGATCGAACAGCGGAGCCGGATCCGAAATGGCCTCCAGCCCCCAGATCAGGGTTGCATAGTCGGTGGACACAAAGCCCAGAGGATCCAGCCCCAGCTCCTCCATCCGCTTGGTGATCAGCAGGCCAAGTGTCTGCTGCGCATTGCGGCCCGCAAATCCGTAGATGCAGGCGTGCTCGCGCCCGTCATGGGGGAAGCTTTCGATCAGCAGGCGGCCTGCGCGGGGCATTTGGCTCACCTCGCGCTGAAGGCGAAGCCAATCGGCGGTATGGGCCGGCAGCTCCGGCCAATCGTCCTGTTTCAGCAGCCGCAGGATGCGCGCGCTGAGCTGGGTAGACGTGGCAAATTTGGTGCCCGAGAAAGTGGCAATCTTGGGCTTGCGCCCGGGCTGCCGCGTCACCTCCACCGTCAT
>CAJXHQ010000208.1 GCA_913054485.1 uncultured Paracoccaceae bacterium | reverse complement strand
GGCGATGTCGATGATCCCCACCTCCACCGGTGCCGCCAAGGCCCTGGGCGAGGTGCTGCCGGGCCTCAAAGGCCGCCTGGACGGCTCCGCCATCCGCGTGCCGACCCCGAATGTCTCGGCCGTGGACCTGACCTTCCAGGCCGCGCGCGACGTCACGGTCGAACAGATCAACGCGGCGATGAAAGAAGCCTCCGAAACCCACATGAAGGGTGTTCTGGGCTACGAGCCGGCGCCGCTGGTCTCCACCGATTTCAACCATTCGCCCGAAAGCTCGATCTTCGCGCCGGACCAGACCCGCGTCGTTGGCGGCCGCACCGTGCGCGTACTGGCCTGGTACGACAACGAATGGGGCTTCTCGGTGCGCATGGCCGATGTGGCCGTGGCCATGGGCAAATTGGGCTGATCCCGCCCTAACCGCCCGCAAAGCTTGAGATTTCGCGCCCGGTCAGGCATATCTGGCCGGGCGCAGCTGTTTAGAGAGGGCCGCCATGACAAACAGGATCGCGGTAGTGCTGGGCGGTGTGCTGATCGCCGCAATTGCGCTGGACCTCTTCCTGTCCGGCCCGGATCACCTGATTTTCCTGGGCAAGAAACTGTTCGACCTGATCGAATGGGCGGCTTTCTGGCGCTAGTCTAAATCCCCGCCGCGGCCCGCGCCGCTGCGACCCTGCGCTTGTATTTGTAACCGCTGACCGGCCTGTCTGTCCGCTGCAGGGGCCACCATTTGGGATCCCCCGGCCAGCGTCGCCAGATTCGCCCGCGCGAATCCTCAACATGCTCCACGCAGGAGGTTTCCGGCTCTCCTGATCCGGTTTTGCCGCCATCCGGCCAGTACCAGCTCAGCGTGTGGCAGAGACGGCCCTGCGTATCCACGCTCCAGCGGCCCGCCGCAAAGGCCTCGGGGCTGGCGGCGCACCAGGCACGCGCCTCCATCTGCGGGCTCAGATAGATGCCGCCGCCGCAGTCCCCGCCCCAGAGATCCGTCTTGCCTGCATAAAGCCGGGCCACTTTCTGCGGATCCGCCCTGACCGCCGTGCCGGGCGCAACCTCAGCCAGAACCGGCGCTGCTGCCAGCGCGAAAGCAGCCGCAAACAGAATTATTCCGGGTCTCATCATCGCAACCTCCTGAAATCCCCCATAAACAGAGGATAGGCCGCCAATCGTGCACAGCAAGCCCGCGCGCAGGAGGCGCGCCAGAACTGCAAAGCCGGGCCAAGGGCCCGGCTTTTCCGCTTAACAAAAGGCCCGGCTTACTTGCCCAGCCGCTCTTTCAGGCGCTCATTGACCAGCGGCGTGACAAACTTCGACACATCACCGTCCAGCCGGGCGATTTCTTTTACCAGCTTGCTGGCCACCGCCTGGTGGCGCGCCTCCGCCATCAGGAAGACGGTTTCAACCGAGCTGTCCAGCGCCCGGTTCATCCCGACCATCTGAAACTCATACTCGAAATCCGCCACCGCGCGCAGGCCGCGCACAATGATCTGCGCCCCCACGTCATGGGCGCAGTTGATCAGCAGATTCTCAAACGGATGCGCGACAATTTCAGTGCCGGTCTCTACGCTCAGCTTGGCGCATTCCGCCTCGATCATCTCCACGCGTTCTTCCAGCGTGAACATCGGGCCCTTGTCGCGGTTGATCGCAACACCGATCACCAGTTTGTCCACCAGCGCCGAGGCGCGGCGGATGATATCGATATGCCCGATGGTGATCGGATCGAACGTTCCCGGATACAGACCCACACGCATGGGCTTCCCCCCTGTTTCTTGACTTGCCGCACGCAACAATATTGCGCTCCAAAAATCAAGTGCTGCGGTGCCGCATCCGTAATCCTACGGAACGGCACCAGATGTATCAGCCGCCCCAGGCGCAGATGCCGGCCAGGGCACCGCCCGCCACAGCCCCGGCCGCCTCAGAGGCCGGCAGAAGCACGGACTGGCCTTCCTGGCAGACCACCGACCGGTCCGCCATACCGGAGAGATCCAGCAGAACCTGATCCCAATGGCGGTACTGCACGGTGTGGCCAACACCATCATAGGTGCGCCGTGCCGCAACATTCGGGTAATTGGCGGCCCAGAAATCCCCGTGCACGGATTTCACCGATGTATCTTCGGTGCCCTCGTAGATATAGACCGGCGCTGTCACCCCGGCGCCCGGTGCGGCCGGCAGGCTGCAGTAGCGGGTGAATTCGGCCAGCAGCGCATCGCCGCTGACGGATTGTCCGCGCATGGTGAAAGCGCGCGCACCATCATTCTGGGCCGCGGTCTGGAAACCGGGAATGCGTGCTGTGGGCGGGTTCTCTCCCAGGTCCCACCAGGCCGCCGGATTGGCCGCATAATAAGATGCCGCACCAGCGATCTTCTCCGCCTCCATGCCGCAGAGCCCGCTGCTGCCCGGCTTTGCCGGGTCATATTGCGAGAAGGCCGCCAGGAAATGCAGCGTGCGCAGCCGCTCCGGACTGGCTGCGGCAAAGGCCGCCGCATAAGGCCCGCCGCCCGAAATCGCCACAACCGAGACCTCCTGCGCCCCGAGGCTGTCCAGCACCTCTGCCGCCTCCTCCGCAAAATCCTGATAGCTGTAGCCGTCGGTCAGATCGGTCTGCCCGTAGCCGTCACGCTCCACCCCGACAAAGCGCAGGTTCAGATCGTTGCTCATCGTACGCAAGAACCCGGTCAGCGCGTAAGCATAGGCAGATGTGCCCGAGCCGCTGATGAACAGCACCACCCGGCCATCCCGCGGCCCCTCGTCAAAATAGCCCACGGTCTTGCCCGAAGCGAGCTGCATCGTCCGCACCTCAGGCCCGATCGGGTCAAAGGCTTCCTGAATGTCGATCTCTGCCAGGGCAGCACAGGGCAGTGCTGCCAGAGCGGCGGCGAAAATGCCGGATTTCATCGGGTAATCCTCCTAATTGAATATTGTTGTTCAATAAAACCAGGCCACTCAATACAGAAACGGCGCGGGCCAGCCCCCGCGCCGTTTTGCAATGCAGTGCTCAACAGCGGCGATCAATGGCCCATGATCATGCCCTGCAGCGCGTCTTTTTCCATTGCCACGGTCTTCAGCTGCGCCTTGACCACATCGCCCAGCGTCACGATGCCGACCAGCACGCCGTCTTCGACCACCGGCATGTGGCGGAAGCGCCCGTCGGTCATCTGCTGCAGCACTTCTTCGGCGCTGGACTGGCTGGTGCAGGTCACCAGCTTCTTGGTCATGTTAGCATTCACCGCCTTGTCCAGACAGCCGCCGCCGCTCTTGGCCAGCTCGCGCACAATATCACGTTCAGAGAGGATACCATCCGGATGCTCCCCGTCCGCCGAGACCACCACGGTGCCGAATTTCTTTTCCGCCAGCACCTTGGCAGCTTCCGAAACACTGGCATCCGGCTTGATGGTGACAACGCCTGCACTGGCTTTCGACTTGAGGATCTGTGAAACGAGCATCCGGCCTCCTGTATGGTAATTTTATGTCGTATGCTCAAGGGTTGCCGCAATAAGCGGGCAAGTCAAGTCAGTGCCTCCAGCCGTGCGACCTCTTCGCGCATGCCCCTGCTCAATGCCTCGGCAAAGCGGTTCAGCCGCTCGCTGCGCTGATCGCTTTGGTGGCGCACCAGATAAAAGCTGCGGCTGAGGCTTATTTCCTTGGTCAGGATTTTGCGCAACGGCCGGTGGAACGGCATGCAGAAATCATGCGCCACGCAGAGGCCGGTGCCCTGGGCCACCATCTTGATCTGCACAGCAACCGAATTGGACGCCAGCGCCACCCGTTCAATGCCAATCTCGCTAAGGTAATCCAGCTCCTTGTCGAAGATCATATCGGGGATATAGCCAATCATCCGGTGGCCCTTCAGATCCGATACGCTCTCGATCTTGGGGTGCTGCTTCAGGTAGTGGCGCGAACCGACAACATGCAGCCTGTAGTCGCAGATCTTCTGCACCACCAGCTGGCCCGCGGTGGGCATCGATACGGTCACCGCCATATCCGCTTCGCGGCGCGAAAGGTTGATCACCCGCGGCAAGGCCACGATCTGGATGTCCAGGTCCGGATTTTCCTCACTGATCCTGGCACAGACCTGCGGCAGGATGTAATTGGCGCTGCCGTCCGGCGCGCCGATGCGGATCTGCCCCGAAAGCGTCTCTGACGGGCCGGTCAGCGCTTCACGGGCGCCGCGCATCGCCTGTTCGGCGGCTTCCGCATGGGCAATCAGCCGGTCGCCCGCGGCACTCAGCGCATAGCCCTGCGGCGATTTCACAAACAGGCTGGTGTCCAGCGCCTCCTCAAAGCGGGAGATTTTGCGGCCCACCGTGGCCGGATCCATCTTCAGGATCCGCCCCGCCCCTGACAGGCTGGATTCCCTTGCGACTGCAAGGAAAACTCTCATATCATCCCATTGCGGATCCATCTGCCTGCCCTTCTGTTCCTGTTCCGCCTTCTGCGGTGGCCTTGCGTTTCTGCAAGGCACGTTTGGGATCTTGCCTCTTTTCACGCCAATTTTGCAAGCCTAAGATCTCTCCAATCCCAGAAATCAGGAGGATCCCATGCAGGAACTCACCCATTACGTAAACGGCGAACATGTCTCCGGCACCTCCGGGCGCTTTGCCGATGTGCTGAACCCGGCCACCGGCGAAGTGCAGGCCCAAGTGCCGCTGGCCACCAAGGACGAGATGGACGCCATCATCGCCAAAGCCGCCGAAGCACAGGTCGGCTGGGCCGCCACCAACCCGCAGAAACGCGCCCGCGTGATGATGAAGTTCGGCGCGCTGATCAACGAGAACATGGACAAGCTGGCCGAGCTGGTCAGCCGCGAACACGGCAAGACCCTGCCGGATGCCCGCGGCGACGTGCAGCGCGGCCTGGAAGTTGTCGAGGTCTGCATGGGCGCCCCCTCCCTGCTGAAGGGTGATTTCACCGACGCCGGCGGCCCCGGCATCGACCTTTACTCCATGCGTCAGGCGCTGGGTGTGGTTGCGGGCATCACGCCGTTCAACTTCCCCGCGATGATCCCGCTGTGGAAGATGGCCCCGGCGCTGTCCTGCGGCAACGCGATGATCCTGAAACCGTCCGAGCGCGTGCCCTCCACCGCGCTGTACCTGGCCGAACTGCTGAAAGAGGCAGGCCTGCCCGATGGCGTGCTGCAGGTGGTGAACGGCGACAAAGAAGCCGTGGACGCGATCCTGGACAATGAAACCATCCAGGCGGTGGGCTTTGTCGGCTCCACCCCGATCGCCCAGTACATCTACGGCCGCGCCGCCACCAATGGCAAACGCGCGCAGTGTTTGGGCGGTGCCGAGAACCACATGCTGATCATGCCCGACGCGGATCTGGACAAGGCCGCCGACGCGCTGGTGGGGGCTGCCTTTGGCGCCGCCGGCGAACGCTGCATGGCGATCTCGGTTGCGGTTCCGGTCGGCAAGGAAACTGCCGACGGCCTGGTCGAACGCCTGCTGCCGCGCATCGACAAGCTGAAAGTCGGCCCCTACACCGCCGGTGAGGACATCGACTATGGCCCCGTGATCACCTCGCAGGCCAAGACCCGCATCGAAGGTCTGATCGACAGCGGTGTCGAGCAGGGCGCAACCCTGGTGACCGATGGCCGAAACCTGAACCTGCAGGGCTACGAGAACGGCTTCTTTGTCGGCCCGACCCTGTTCGACAACGTCACCGCCGACATGGACATCTACAAGGAAGAGGTCTTTGGCCCGGTCCTGTCCCAGGTGCGCATGGACAACTACGAGGACGCGCTGAACCTGGTGAAGGACAACGCCTACGGCAACGGCACCGCGATCTACACCGCTGATGGCGACACCGCGCGCGATTTTGCCCACCGGGTCAACGTCGGCATGGTCGGCATCAACTTCCCGATCCCGGTTCCGCTGTCCTACCACACCTTCGGCGGCTGGAAGAAATCGGCCTTTGGCGACCTGAACCAGTATGGCCCTGACGCCTTCAAGTTCTACACTCGCACCAAGACCGTGACCGCGCGCTGGTTCTCCGGCATCAA
>CAJXHQ010000207.1 GCA_913054485.1 uncultured Paracoccaceae bacterium | reverse complement strand
GCCGGCCGGACTGCCGCCGCCACCGGATCCCCAGGCATCCTGACCGGCGCTGCTAATTGCCTGACACAGTGAATTCCCCGTTGGATTGATATTCGACCAGGAACGACGTGTATCCTCCGGAGAAATCACATACAGCTGCCCCGGTCGGCGCATATGCGATTACAGTTCCGGCGCTGAATTTCCCCGCTTTTACAAAATACTTGGGCGTTGGCGCACAGCTCAGATCTGAGTTTGGTGCCGGTTCGACAAAGCTGGACAGTACCAGGCTTTGGTCACTCAGCACGCAGAGATTCCCGCAATAGACAACACTGCTGGAAGACGGGCTGTAGACCGGCACTCCGATCCCGAAACAACCGGCAGGAACATCCGCATTCCAAACCGGTTGCGATAGGCCGAGAGGTGACAGACTGAGGCTGGTATGGTTGGCAACTTCACTGCTGCCGCTGGCAGGTGTCAGGCTGATCTCCTGTTTGGCCCAGTATTCGCTGCTGTTGGCCAGGCTCAGATCTGTTGCGAAAAAACCCGCCGTAGCAGACGCGTTTTGCCCGTTATTGGCGCGTTTTGCACCGGCGTAGACACTGACGTCCAGGGAAATGTCGAACTGCGCACCGCTGTCGCTGTAGGCAGGCAGCTGTCCGCAGTCCAGGCTGGAGGACTGGACGTCTGGATCCAGTCCGGAGTTGCTGAACTGGGCCTGCTCCTGAAAGCAATAGAACCACATCGTATCCTTCGACTGGTTGCGCACTATTATCTGGTAGCTTGAAGTCACTGCCTGCCTCCGGGATCTTCCTCCCTGCCGCGGGCAGGAGGCGCGAAGCCCCCTGCCCTGACCGGCAAGATAGGCTTGCCTATCAGCTCATCGACACGTCCCAGGTGCCGTTGGACTTCAGCTTCACCTGCGCAGTTGTGTAACCGCCTGTGAAGTCGCACAGGGCAGCAGTCTGGCTGGACTGGGTGAAGTTCATCACCGTGCCTGCGGTGTAGCTGCCG
Source organism: uncultured Paracoccaceae bacterium (assembly GCA_913054485.1). Lineage (GTDB taxonomy): Bacteria > Pseudomonadota > Alphaproteobacteria > Rhodobacterales > Rhodobacteraceae > FREY01. The sequence continues at coordinate 5,020 of CAJXHQ010000207.1, read as the reverse complement.
GTCTGAACATAGTATTTCAGGATCGGCTGACAGTCGGTGAATGTGTTGGGCGACGCCTGCACAAAGTTGGACAGCGTGGTCAGGCCATTGACCTGGACCGCAGACCCGACGTTGTACAGCGCCGGGGGGCTAAAGCTCGGCACCGCGATGCGGAAGGCCCCGTCCTGAATGCCCTCACCGGCGGTCGGAGCCGACAGAGCCAGCGGGTTCAGAGTCGCCTCGGTGAAGTCATTGGTCGCACCGCCAGACGCCAGCGCCAGATCAATCGCCTGGCTCGCGGACGTGTAGCCCGAGGCCTGGCCCACTTCGGGGGTGCTGTGGGCCTCCTGAATACCGGCGTAATACTGCAGGTTTGCCTGGAACGTCAGGGTTGAGCCACCGGACGTCGGGCCAAGGTTCGCAGAATAGAGCGAGTTGCTGTAGACGGTGGGGCCGCCTGCATAGACCGCGGGCTCCTGAAAGAAGAACATGTTCTGGGCGGTGTCTTCTTCGTTGATCACGTTGATGGTCAGAAGGGTGGACATGGAAATTTCCTCTTCACTCTTTAAGGGATTGATTTTACAAAGTTACTCTTCGCGATCCGATCCTTGGGGGGCCTCCATACCGGAGGCTGGGGAGGTGGGAGACGGATGCAGGGCCAACATGTCCAGTGGATGAGAACCTGTCTATCAGAATGGGTTTCGCTCCCCTTGAACTTGGGCTTCCTTTTTCGCGGACGGAAAATTTTCCTCTTCCGGAATTTCCGCCACGACGCGCTGAATCATGTTCTGCACCCTGTCCGGGCGGCGGCGCAGCAGCATCAGAAGCTTCACCTCGTCCCTGGTGATCCTCCGGTCCTGGTGCCATTCCGGCGCACCGCGCTCGAGCAGCAGCCAATCCAGCGAGATATCAAGCGCTTGCGCAATGCTGCAGGCGTTTTCCAGCGACAGGTGGCCACCGTTGCGCCACTTGGACACAGAGGCAGGAGAGACGCTCAGCCGGGCAGCCAGCGCGGTAATTTTGGAGAGCCCCCGCAGCTCGGCTGCATGGCGGATCCGCTGGCTCCGCCCTTCCTTAAAAGTCTCACTATCTTTGGCCCCGCAACCGGGTTTTCCGGGCCGCCCCCGGGATGGTTTTGCAGTCAGGGAATCAAACATGGCAACTACCTCAAATAAATCGACACAAATCAGGCCTCACACTGCGCCCACCCGCCTGGGCGGATATGGAACGCAAGTTAAGTTCTAATCCGTTCGGCACACTCGCAAGCGGGCCTTAGGGATCGATTTAAGTCCAATTATTTGAACGCAAAAAGCGAACGGCTGATTTTCCGCTGACTGACAGGAGGTTACCCGGCGCATCGCGGCACAGCGGCGGGCGCTGAATGGCCGCCCGCCTCACGCAGAATTATCTGAAACCTGCCCGGCGCGGGATCACGCCACCTCTTGATCAGCCTGCTGACGGTTCCACAAATGGGCGTAACGGCCGTCGCGGGCCAGCAGCTCATCATGGGTGCCTTGTTCGGCGATCTCCCCCTGCTCCAGCACCACAATACGGTCAGCCTCGGCAATCGTGGACAGGCGGTGGGCAATGGTGATCACCGTGCGCCCCTGCCCGGCACACGCCAGCGCCTCCTTGATCTCCTGCTCGGTGTCAGTGTCCAGTGCCGAGGTTGCCTCGTCCAGCAGAAGCACCGGCGGGTTTTTCAGGAGAGTGCGTGCAATGCCGACGCGCTGCTTCTCGCCGCCGGACAGCTTCAGCCCGCGTTCACCCACCGTGGTGTCATACCCATCCGGCAGAGCCTCGATGAAATCGTGAATCTGCGCGTCGCGGGCCGCCTGGACGATTTCTGCCTCGGTTGCGCCCGCGCGCCCGTAGGCAATGTTGTACCGGATCGTGTCATTGAACAGCACCGTGTCCTGCGGCACCACGCCGATGGCATCGTGCAGGCTCTCCTGCGTGACATCGCGCACATCCTGCCCGTCCACCTTCAGCGCACCGCAGGTGACATCGTAGAAGCGGAACAGGAGCCGCCCGATGGTGGATTTGCCAGAGCCCGTCGCACCAACAATGGCCACGGTCTTCCCGGCAGGCACATCCAGGCTGACACCCTTCAGGATCTGGCGTTCGGCATCGTAAGAAAACCGGACATCCTCCAGCGTCACCTGTCCGCCGTTCACCTTCAGCGCAGGCGCATCCGCCTTGTCCGAGACCTCCTGCGGCTGATCAAGCAGATCGAACATCTCGCCCATATCCACCAGGCTCTGGCGGATCTCGCGGTAGACAGTGCCGAGGAAGTTCAGCGGCACGGTGATCTGGATCATATAGGCGTTGACCATGACGAAATCGCCCACGGTCAGATGCCCGGCCTGCACGCCCATGGCGGCCAGAACCATGACCCCGATCAGACCGCCGGTGATCAGTACCGACTGGCCAAAATTCAGGAAAGCCAGGGAGTAGGCGGTTTTCAGCGCCGCCCCCTGGTAGGCTTTCATCGAGACGTCGTAGCGCTCCGCCTCGCGTTTCTCCGCACCGAAGTATTTCACCGTCTCAAAGTTCAGCAGGCTGTCGATGGCCTTCTGATTGGCTTCCGTATCCTGCTTGTTCATTTCACGGCGCAGCATCACCCGCCACTCGGTGACCGCAAATGTGAACCAGACATAAAGCCCGATGGTGCCGGCCACGATCAGCAGGTAGCGGATGTCAAACACCACGGCGAGGATCACCGCCACCATGGTCAGCTCCAGGATCAGCGGCCCGATGGAAAACACCAGAAAACGCAGCAGGAACTCGACCCCTTTGACGCCGCGCTCGATGATACGGCTGAGCCCGCCGGTCTTGCGGGTGATATGATAGCGCAGGCTCAGCTGGTGGATATGGGTGAAGGTCTCCAACGCCAGCTGGCGCAGGGCGCGCTGGCCAACGGGGGCAAAGATGGCATCGCGCAGCTGCTGAAAGCCGATGGTCATGATCCGGGCCATGCCATAGGCCACCGTAATCCCGATCGCCCCCAATGCCAGCGGCGGCACCCCTTCGCCGGCAAGGCTGTCCACGGCCATTTTGTAGAGCATCGGCGTAAAGACCGCGATCACCTTGGACAGGACCAGCATAGACATTGCCAGAATAACCCGTTTCTTCACCCAGGGCTTGTCCGCGGGCCAAAGATACGGCGCGACCTTGCGCAGCGTGCGGGCACCGGATTTGCGTTCGTCAGCGGCTGTGACCGTGTCAGTCTGGCTCATGATGTTCTCCTTGGCCCGGCCTGCTGAGATAGGCGCGCTGGCCCGGCTCTGCCATATCCGGCAATGAAAAACGCGCCCCTAAGGGCGCGTTTGCAACACATATTTGCCCCGGATCACTCGGGCAGAGCAAAGACCTGGCCCGGGTAGATCAGGTCCGGATTCCGGATCTCGTTCCGGTTGGCGTCAAACAGGCGCACATAAAGCCGCCCGTCACCGTAGGCCTTGCGCGAAATCGCCCAGAGGCTGTCGCCTTTGCGCACGGTGATTGCGCGCAGCAGCGGTTCCGGTGCCTGCGGGTCCGCCTCGGGCGCGGCTTCGGCCAGTACCTCGGGGGCCTCGCGGGTGAAGGGCGTCTCGACACGGCTCAGCACGATGCCCTGCGCGTTGATCTCATCCACCCGCAGCGTGTAGCTGCCCGGTGCGATCCCTTCGAGACTGACCGACCAGGTGCCATCCGCGCTGCTGAGCAGGTCCCCGGCGGGCTTGTTGTTCACATAGACACGCAGCGCAGCCTCGGCCTTGGCCCGGCCCGCGATCTCTACGTCTCCCGCATCGCCATAGCTAAGCGTGTCGAGCGCCACGGCGCCCGCCGGACCATTTGCAGCAGGCTGTACCACGGTAATCCCGGAGGAGTCCGCCCGCAGCACGGCAACGGCAGCAGGCGTTTCGGTTTCGGCCGGCGCTTCACCTGCCCCGGACGGCTGGTCTGCAGCCATCTCCGCCGGAGCCTCTGCCACGGCAGTTCCTTCGGCGGACGGCTGCTCGGCTGGCACCTCATCGGACGGCGCGTCAACTGCCGCCGCCTCCCCCGCCTTTGACGGCTCTGCCTCTGCCACGACGACCGGCACGCGGGTTGCCCCCAGGATAAAACTGGCGTCCGAAGCATCGGTCTGCCCGTCCAAACTGGCCATAAGCGTCAGCACACGCTGGGCCTCGCTCGGCGGGGCGGCCACAAAGGCCACGAACTGCCCGCTCCCGTCCACGGTGAACTGGTCCAGAACATCCGCATCCAGCAGAACCGAGATCGTTGCGCCCGGCGCAGCGCGGCCAGCAATCAGGCCCGAGCCGTCCGGTTCAAACCGCACAGTGTCCAGCTCCGGCGCGGCCAGCACAAAAGCAGTTTCCACGGCGGCTGGAGCTGCCTCTTCCGCGGCAACCGCCGCAGGCTGTTCCGCGGGTTCAGGTTCTTCCGCTGCAGGAGCTGCTGCCCCGGCCGGCTCTTCAGCCGTTGCTGCGGCATCCCCTGCAACGTCTTCCGCCGTGGCGGCTGCCGTTGCGGTCCCGTTGCCATCCTCGGCAAGAGCCGGGGTCTCTTGCGCTGTTGCTGGCTCTGCCGCCGGCCCGCTGACAGGTTCGCTGACAGGTTCGCTGACGGTGTCCTCTTGCGCAGCCTCATCCGGCGCGGGTGCCGTCTCCGCAGCGTCCGTTTCTGCCGCGGGTGCAGTTTCCACTGCCTGAGCAGCAGAAATGTCTGGCTGGTCTTCTTCTGTTTCAGCAGGTGCCAGTGCAGAGGCTGGGGCTGTTTCCTCCGGCTGCGCCTGTGCTTGCTCGGACGGTGCCGGGGTTTCGGATGTTTCCTGGACCGGGCTTACGGCCGGAGCCGAATTTCCGTTGGCCGGAGCCACAGCGGCCGGCTTTTCCACGGGCAGCGCTAATTCATCAGCGCCGAAGACTCCGGTCAGATAGGCCACAACGCCGCCCGCCACCACAGCTGCCGCCGCAATGCCGCCCATTCCGAGGGCGCCCAGCCCTCCGCTTCCGGCTGTTCCCGCCATCTTATCCCTTCCTTCCGGCAGGGTGTC
>CAJXHQ010000206.1 GCA_913054485.1 uncultured Paracoccaceae bacterium | reverse complement strand
ATCTGCTGGACTTGCGCCGACAGGCCGCCGTCCAGAACCCAAAGCTGACCGGAGGCATAGCGGGCCTCGTCCGAGGCCAGCCAGTTCACCAGATTGGCGATGTCTTCGGGCGTGCCGTAGGTGCGCATCGGGTGCACGTCGCGCACGGCCTTTTGCAGGGTTTCGATATTGCCGCCTTCGCCGCCGGAGCCGTCACCTTCAAAGAAGCTTTGCAGCATCGGCGTGTCGATATAGCCGGGGCAGATAGCGTTCACGCGGATGCCTTCGGGGCCGTGGTCGCAGGCCATGGCGCGGGTCAGCGCGTGCACTGCACCCTTGGTGGCGCAGTAAGCCGCAAGGCCCGGATCAGCGATGAACCCGTCGTAGGAACCGAAGTTGATGATCGACGCACTGGTGCCGGATTTAGCAGCCGCGCGCATCAGCGGCAGGGCGTATTTGGACGTCAGGAAAGTTCCTGTGCAGTTCACGGCAAAGCTCTTGTTCCATTCGTCCAGCGAGGTGTCCTCGATGGTCTTTTCAATCTCGATGCCGGCCGCGTTGACAAGAATGTCCAGCTTGCCGCTTTCCTCCATGACGCGCGCCATGGCCGCCTTGACCGCGTCCTCGTCCGCGACGTTCATCTGCACGAAACGGCTGTCGTCTGCGTCATGTTCCGCCAATGACCCCTGCTCGGTCAGGTCTGCTGCGTACACAGTCGCGCCTTCGCGCAGGAAGCGGGCGACAATAGCGCGGCCGATACCGCCGCGGCCGCCGGTGACGAGGGCTGTTTTACCTTCAAGTTTCATGTCTCTTGGCCTTCTTCTTTGAGGGGCGGGAAGCGGTAGCGGCCGGCCGCCACCGTCCAATCCATGTGATTTCTGACGTATTGCTGGCTGGCGTCCGACGGCGGGTTGTAATCCCAATGCGCGCCGGCCCCTGCCTCCATGGCGGCGTGCAGCACGCGCCGTGATTTCTGGGTGGTGACGATCCGGCGGCGCAGGTCTTCCGTGTTCCAGCGCAGGCGGACCTCATCACCAAAAGCAGCGGCCTGGTCGGCGTAATCCGGGTCTGCCGCCACATTGCGCGTCTCGCCGGGATCGGCGGCCAGGTCATACAGCTGCGCCGGATCGGTGTCGCAGTGGATGTATTTCAGCGGTCCGCGGCGGATCATGAAGACCGGGGCGGCGGTCATCTCGGCGCAGTATTCGCCGATCGCCTCGTCCACCGGATCGGCCTCGCCGCGCGCCAGCGGCATCAAGCTGCGCCCGTCCACCGGTTCGCCCAGCATGGCGGCATTGCCGCCGCCGATCTCAAGAAAGGTCGGCAACAGGTCCACCAGCGAGCAGGCGTTTTGCGCGGTGCCTTGCGCGACACCGGGGCCTGCCATGATCAGCGGCACGCGGGCGGAATGTTCGAACCAGGCCATCTTGTACCAAAGCCCGCGCTCGCCCAGCATGTCGCCGTGGTCGGCGGTGATGATGATGATGGTATTGTCCAACTCGCCCATATCGTCGAGCGTCTGCACCAGTTCGCCGATCTTGCTGTCAAAGTAGCTGACATTGGCCAGATAGGCGCGGCGCGCGTTGTAAACCTCATCGTCCGACAACGGCACGGATGATGCCTCGATCCCGTCCATCAGGCGCTGGGTGAACGGGTCCATGTCCGCATAGTCAGGTGCCGCGCCAGGCATCGGGATGTCGACGCCTTCGTACATGTCCCAGTATTCGGGCTTGGCCACGTAGGGGTCATGCGGGTGGATGAAACTGGCGACCATGGCAAAGGGGCTTTCGCTGCCATGGGCGCGCTCGCGGCCCCAGTCGATCAGCCAGCGGCGGGCGGCAAAGCCCACCTCGTCGTCATAGTCGGTCTGGAAGGTGGCGACAGCCGTGCCGCTCTCCTTCACTGTTTGCATGTTGTGGTACCACTTGCCGATGCGTTCGCCGGATTTCTCCCAATCAGGCGTCCAGGCGAAATCGGACGGGTAGATATCGGTGGTCACCCGGTCCTCAAACCCGTGTTTTTGATCGGGGCCGACGAAATGCATCTTGCCCGACAGGCAGGTGCGGTAGCCCTGCAGCTTCAGATAATGCGCAAAGGTCGGCGTGGTTGCCGGAAATTCGCTGGCGTTGTCATAAGCGCCGATCCGGCTGACATGCTGGCCGGACATGAAGGCAAAGCGCGACGGCGCACAGAGCGGAGAGTTGCAGTAAGCCGCGTCAAACCGCATGCCGCGGGCGGCCAGCGCATCCATGTGCGGCGTCTTGGCCGCGGGATGACCGTAGGCGCCGCAGAACTGCGGCGCCAGCTGGTCAGCCATGACCAGAAGAATATTGGGGCGCGTTTCCATGATAGGGAGATCCTGTTTAAACCAAAGACAAAGCTAATTCATCCTGCGGCTGCAGGCGGCGGTTGCCAGGTGATCGGTTTGCGCCGGGCAATTGCCCGGCAACAGGGTTTCCTCATCCAGCGGCTCGTTTGTAGGCGTCCAGAACCAGACCGTGGAAGTGGTGCACCGCGTGTTCCGACATGCCGGAGCCTTCAGGGTCATTCACAATGCGGCCTTGGGTGAAGGCGGGCGTGTTCATGCCCTTCTGAACGCTTTCCACGATGGCGATGTCTTCGGCCTGCAGAACCTCGTCGAGATAGCGGATCGAGTCCAGCTCGGCCTCGTTCGGTTCTTTGGTTTCCAGAAAGAAATCATAGGTTTCCAGCGTGCGGTCGGGGCCTGCGGGGATGATGTTCAGGATGATCATCGAAGACCGGCCCGGGTAGCGCATGATGCAGGTGTTGGGCCACAGCCACCACACCGCGTGGGTTTTCACGGTGGCGTTGGATACGTCATAAGCGCTGTTGGGCCCGTTGCCGGCATCCGCCATATGGCTGGAATAGATGCCATGGGTGGTCACCTTATAGGTGTCCATGTCGACCAGATCGCAGAAATCCTTATGCGCGGTCGGGCAGTGGTAGCACTCCAGGAAGTTGTCGACGACGTTCTTCCAGTTCGACTTGATGTCATAGGTCAGCCGGTGCGCATGGGTCAGGGTGTCGATATCCGGCGCCCAATGCTTGATCTCGGTCTCCAGATCACCGCTGATCTCTTTCAGCGACGGCGCATTGCCGTCCAGGTTGACGTAGATGAAGCCGCAGAACTCTTCGACCTGCACCTTGTCCAGGCAGATTTCCTTGGCATTGAAATTCTCCAGGGTTTCGGTTGCAGGCGCGCGGACAAGGCTGCCGTCCAGCTTGTAAACCCAGGCGTGGTAGGGGCACATGATGCGGGTGGTGTTGCCTTCGCCGCTCAGCAGTTCATGGGCACGGTGTTTGCAGACATTGTAGAAGGCGCGCAGCTCGCCTTCGCGATCACGCACAACGGCGATCGGCAGACCGGCGATTTCCAGCGTGTAGTAAGACCCCGGCTCGCGCAGCTTTTCAACGTGGCAGACCCACTGCCAGGTCTTGGCGATGACCTCCTGAAGATCGACATTGTGCCAGGCCGGATCGACATAGGCCTCCTTGCGCAGCGACTGCGAGGCGGACGCATTGTCGTCATAGCCTGCGGCGATTTCCTGAAACTGTTTTGCGGAAGGCAGTTCCGTCATGGCGAACCTCACTTGGTAAAAGCTGTGACCGGCGGATGTGCCGCCGTGCTAACACTTAAGATCGCTTTGGTTTCGCGCCATTTCTTGCCATGGATGGACAGCGTTTGGCCCAAAAAAGACAAAATACCCTTAGCCGCTGGATTTCCGGTGCATCGGCCAGGCGCGGAACTCAAACGGGATCCTGCCTTCGATTCTGTCTTTGATCGGCGGCAGGCCGAAACGGTCCTTGTAAGCCCGGCTGAAATGCACCTGGCTGGAGAAGCCCGAGGCAAAAGCGATCTCCGCCATTGAAAGCGATGTCTGTGTCACCAGCCCGCGGGCCCGGTCCAGCCGGATGTCGCGGTAATAGAGCGCCGGGGTCTTTTTCAGATAGCGGGCAAACAGCCGGTCCAGCTGCCGGTGCGAGACTTCGGCCTCCTTGCAGATTTCCGAAATCGGCAGCGGATCCTCCAGATGCTCCTCCATTGCCTTGATGGCACGGCGGACTGGCAGTGGGACGGTTTTGCCCAGCGGTTCGCTGTCTTGCGGGTTCTGCGGCGTGCCGCGCTCGCGCAGCGTCGGGTGGAAAATGTAGCGTGCTGCCGCATTGGCCAGCGCGCTGCCATGGGTGCCCTGAAGGATATGCAACGCAAAATCGATCGCCGCCGCACCGCCGCAGCAGCTGATCCGGTTGCCGTCAAACACATAGAGGTTCTCGCTCAGCGCGGTTTCGGGGTAGAGCTCCTGAAAGGCGTCCATATGTTCGTAATGCACCGTGGCGCGGCGGCCTTTCAGCAGCCCGGCTTCGGCCATGATGAAGGCGCCGGGGTCGATACCCGCGATGGTCGCATTGCGCCGGGCTGCCTGACGCAGGGCGGATTGGATGGCAGCGGTGCTGTAGTCCTCTGGCGTCCAGCTGGCCGAGACAACCAGGAAATCAGCCTCTTCCGCGCTGCAGTCTGCCAGCGATCGGGTCATGATACCGGCGCCGTTTGAGGCAAGGCATTCCCCCCCCGTTTCGGAGACGAATTCCCAGCGGAAATGTGTGATCCCTTCCAGATAGTTCGCCGCGCGCAGCGGATCTGCGAATCCCATGGTTGCAGACATGTTGAAATTAGGCGTTACTATGATCCTGAACAGCAGGGGACGGCGAAGATTATCCATATTGTGTCCACTTAGGGAAAACCGGCGTCCAAAATGGATAAAACAATCCGGCCGGTCCTGCAACAATTCCAAAACCAACAAAACAACGAACGTACCACAGGGAGAAACTTCATGAAAAAACTCGCACTGAGCGTCAGCTTTATTGCCCTCGCCAGCGCCGTCAGCGCTGCCGATCTTGGCGCCGTGGACGATCCGATCAAACTGGCCGTCAACGAATGGACCGGCCAGCATGTATCGACCTATATTGCAGGCGGTATGCTGGAGGCTGCAGGCTACAAAGTTGAATATGTGACAGCCGGTTACATGAACATGTTCCAGGCGATGGCCGACGGCGAGATCCACGGCGCGATGGAGATCTGGGAATCCAACGTCTCCGAGCAGTTTGGCGAAATGGCTGCCGAAGGCAAGCTGGTGGAACTGTCCGATCTGGGCCTGGAAGCCCGTGAAGGCATTGCCTACCCGGCGCATGTGGCCGAAATCTGCCCGGGCCTGCCCGCCTGGGAAGCGCTGAACGACTGCGCCATGCAGTTCGCGACCGCCGAAACCCTTCCGATGGGCCGCCTGGTGGATTACCCGGCAGACTGGGGCACGCCCGGCGCTGATCGTGTCGGCGCGCTTGGCCTGCCGCTGAAAGCGGTTCCGGCCGGTTCCGAAGGCGCGCTGGTCACCGAGATCCGCGCCGCGACCGAAAAGAAGAGCCCGCTTCTGATCACCTTCTGGCAGCCGCATTGGGCGATGTCTGCCTATGATCTGAAGTTTGTGGCCCTGCCTGCAGGCGAAACGGCCTGCTACGAGGATGCAGCTTGGGGTCCGAACCCGGATGTGACCGGCGATTGCGACTTCCTGCCCGCGCGAATCTTCAAGGCCGGCTGGCCCGGTATCGAAGACAAATGGCCGGCCGCCTTTGAGATCCTCAACAACTACCAGCTCAGCACCGAAGCGCAGCAGCCGATGATGGGTGCCGTGGATGTGGACGGCAAGAAGGTCGAAGACGTGGTCGCCGAATGGATGGCCGCAAACGAGGCCGCCTGGAAACCTGTTGTCGACGCAGCGATCCAGTAAGGGCAGCTGACATGAACGACCGTTCCAGCACCCCCGCGGCCATTTCCTGTAACGGGGTTTGGCAAGTCTTCGGAAACAACCCCGAGCAGAAATTGAAAGCAGCACTGGAGCGGTCGGGCGGCGACGCCCGCGCCGCCGCCGATGACCTGCGCAAGGGCGGGCTGATCCCCGCCGTGCAGGACACCACTTTCGAGGTCCGAGAAGGCGAATTGTTCGTCATTATGGGCCTGTCAGGGTCCGGAAAGTCGACTT
>CAJXHQ010000205.1 GCA_913054485.1 uncultured Paracoccaceae bacterium | reverse complement strand
GCAGACTATATTTCATCAAAATGGCTGTCCCTGCTGCGCGAGGCTTATGTTTTGGCGGATCCATCGATTCGCTCGATTCGAGTCGTGACGGCAGAAGGCTGAGACAAAACCCGCCTTAGACCGCGGAAAAGCGCATTAGAGACTGGACGCCGCATACAGTTGCGCGCGCCGGTGGGTTTCAGCAACGGTATTGCATTCATCGTTCCAGTCGCAGGAATTAGTTGCGGGGTTAATTCGCCAGGCCGGTTGCGGCCATCGCTTTACAGTGTCTTCTCACCGTTTGACACCGGACTGACAAGGACAGCAGATAACGCTGAGTCGAATCATTCCCACAATCTTGCGCCATCCGGTGCAGAAGGAGTTCCCTTGCAGCGCAGTTTTTTTATTCTCAAGGAATGGATGAAAGACAGCGTCTGGTTTTCTGACGGCATGCTGCATCTCAATGTTGGCCTGGCCCTGTTCCTGGCAATGGTTCTCATTCTGCGGCGGAATCCGCGCAGGGTGGTTTACGCTTGGGTTTTTGTTGCCCTGCTGCAGACCGTGAACGAGGTGTTCGACGCCTGGATCGGCATATCGCGCAGCGGGGATGTGAACTGGAACGAGATGGGTAAGGACTTCCTGGCGACACTCTTCTGGCCTTCGGTGCTCCTGATCCTGTGGAAACCTCTGATGCGCTCCGGCAAGTGATGCTGGACAGCTGCGGGCCCCGCCCTAGGGTTTTCGGGTAGGGGGAAACGCGCGCTTGCTGCTGTCCCCCGTTTGTTGCGGGTATTGGGGCAGGGCAGATTTCCGAAGATGACTGAACATGGCGACGCCAAGACTGTTCTGGTGTCCGGCGCCTCGCGCGGGATCGGACGGCACTGCGCCCTGGCGCTGGAGCAGGCCGGGTTTCACGTGCTGGCCGGAGTGCGCAGCACAGGCGCGGTTCACGCGCTGAAGGCGCTGAGCAAGGACCGGATGCAGCCTGTGCAGCTGGATATCACCAGCGCCGACAGTATCGCCGCACTGAAGGCGGAACTGGCGGGCAGGCCGCTTGATGGTGTTGTGAACAATGCCGGCATGGCGGTGCTCAGGCCTCTGGAGTTTCTGCCCATTGAAGAATTACGCCGGGAATTCGACGTGAACCTCTTTGGCCACATCGCGGTCCTGCAAGCGGTGCTGCCGGGCTTGCGCGCTGCAAAGGGCAGGGTGGTGAACATCAGTTCGATCAGCGGGTTTATCGGCTTTCCCTTCTTCGGAGCTTATGCGGCGTCGAAATTCGCCATGGAAGGCATGAGCGACGCCCTGCGCCGCGAGCTGCGCGGGACCGGGGTTTCGGTCTCGGTGATCCAGCCGGGCAATATCGACACTGGGATCTGGGAAGACTCTTTCACCAAGGGCAAGGCACTGGAGGACCAATTCCCCGAAGAGGCGCTGGACGTCTATGGCAGCCGGTTTCAGGCCAATGGGGCCGGCAGTTACGGGCCGTCGCGGAAATCCAGCCCGGATGCCGTCGCAGCAGCGGTGGTCAGCGCGCTGACCGATGCGAGGCCCAAAAACCGCTACCTGGTCGGGCCTGATGCGCGGCGTCTGGCGCGGCTGAGGCGGTTCTTGCCGGATGCTCTGCTGGACAGGTTCGTGTGACGGGCAGCATGGCGAAACCAAATTTCTTTATCATCGGAGCGCCGAAAAGCGGCACCACGGCGATGGCCGGCTACCTGGGCGGTCACCCGGGCGTCCATTTCTGCGAACCGAAGGAACCCTGTTTCTTTTCCACCGATTTTCCGGGCCAGCAGCTTGTGGCCACACAAGAGGACTACGAGGCGCTGTTTGCCGAGGCTGCGGAAGATCAGCTTGCGGTCGGGGAGGGGTCGGTCTGGTATCTCTATTCCGAAGCCGCACTGCGCAATATCAAGGCTTATGACCCGCAGGCGAAAATCATCGTGATGCTGCGCAACCCGGTGGAGCAGGTCTATTCCATGCACCAGGAGCTGTATCACCGCCGGTATGAGACCGAGGGTGATTTCATCGCCGCCTGGGGGCTGCAGGAAAGCCGCAGCGCGGGGCGGAACATCCCGCAGCATTGCAAGGCGGCGGCGTTCCTGCAGTACAGCGCCATCGCCAGCTATGCAGCGCAGGTGGAGCGCCTGCGCCAGATCTTCCCGCCCCGGCAGGTAAAGATCCTTCTGTTCGATGATTTCAAGGCGGACACCGGCAAGGCCTACCGGGAATGCCTGGCCTTTCTCGGCCTGGCTGATGATGGGCGGCAGGAGTTCCGGCCGGCGCTGGAGAGCCGCCGCCACCGGCTGCATGGGCTGGGCACCTTCCTGATCAACCAGCCGGCCTGGCTGGTGCGCGCCAAGGGCGGCTTCAAACGGCTGTTTGGGATTGAACGGCTGGGCCTGCGGGAGATGGTGGCGAAATACAATACGGTCACCGCTAAACGCGCGCCGCTGCCCGAGGTCTTCAAGGATGAGCTGAAGGAGCATTTCCGCGAGGATGTCGCATGGCTATCGCAATTGCTGGACCGGGATCTGAGCGGCTGGAGCAGCTGAGCTGAGGCTCAATCCTCGCTGCTGATGGTCACGGAGTCTGTCCACATCTCAGCCAGCACATCCAGACCGCGGGCAGAGAAATGGCATTGGTCGGGCAGGCGGTACTGAACCTCCAGCAGCAGATCGCTGTTGGGTCCGCGCAACACGCCGTCGACTTCGCGGATAATGCGATCCTGGATGGACAGCAGTGTTTCGTCAACTTTGCGCACGCCGCAGTAGGACACCTGGCTGAGGTAGATCGGCGCATCAGTCAGCGCGCGGACCCGGTCGTTGAACACCTGGAACCCGTCCCGGTAGGTGTCCGAGCCTTCCATCATGTGGTGGTTGCGCTCCCCGTGGTGCATCAGGATACCGTCGATCTTGCCGTATCGCGCCTGCGCCTGGCGGATCTGGTCGGCGAAAAAGTCGAAGCGGTGGCCTTCGCCCAGGTCCCAGATTGATGCTGCCCCCCAGCCGGTGTTCACAAAAAACACGGACGACGTGATGCCCTGATCCACCAGATTGTCGCCGACACGGCCCCAGACCGAGGCGTTGACGCCAGTGCCGCCCAGGGCTGGGTCGGCGTAATTGTAGGCGTCGCCGTTGAAAACCATGTAGATCGGGTGCTTCACCTCATATCCAAGCTGGCCGGTGTTGACCGCGTTGGACTGGCCATAGGTGACCAGCACCAGCCTGTCCTCATGCTCCTCCGCGTCTTCGGCGACGGTGTAGCGCCCGGTCTCTACCATCCTGATGTCCGGAATGCCGACCAGCGCGTGTTTTACGGCCTGGATCTGTTCGAACGGGAACACCTTGGCGGTCACGGTCAGCAGCCCGTAGCCGTAGACAAGCGGAAGAATGATCAGCAAATACCGGGCTTTCATCGGGTTATGACCTCTGCGGAAGTATTGGAGATTGGTCGGGTGCGGCTCATGCGGCCCCCTGTGCCAGCAGCTGCCGCCGCAAAGCCTGGGCGCGGGCGCGGACAACGGCCAGCGGGTAGCCGGGCCCCAGCGATATCCGGCAGCTGCGGCTGAGAATATCCAGCGTCGCCTGGCACATATCTGTGGTGTATTCGACCTCGCGGCTGGCCCAGGCGTAGGGGTTCATCTTCGGGTGGAAGGAGCGCTTGGCGAAGAGCACCTCCCAGTTGGTATAGACATGGCGGCCGGTGTCGATCAGCCGCTCGACGCCGCGGGCCTTGGCGAAGCTTTCAGCCTGTTCCGGATCGTCGAAGATCACGCAGAGCCCCGCAGCGCTATCCGGGTCGTGGTGTGGCGAAACACGGCAATTCTTCAATCCTTCAAAAGCCTTGGCCGTAACAGCCCGCCGTGCCTGCAGGCGGCGTACCAGCGGTGTGAGGCGGGTGAGCTGCGCATGGAGCACCGCGCCGGTCAATTCGGACACACGGAAATTCATACCGGCAAAAAGCGGCTCGTTCGAATGTTCATGACCGCGGATGAACGACCCCGGATCGTGATACATCCGCGCGCGGATATAGAGCCTCTCGTCACTGGTCAGCACGGCGCCGCCCTCGCCCGAGGTGATGTTCTTGAAGTGGTTGAAACTGAAGGCCCCGGCATGGCCGATCGCGCCGGTGTGGCGGTCCTTGTAGCGGATGCCAACTGCCTGGCAGGCGTCTTCAATGACCAGGAGATTGTGACGGCGGGCGATCTCCATGATCCGGTCCATATCGCAGACCAGGTTCAGCATATGCACCGGGATGATTGCCTTGGTGTAGGGTGTGATCCGGCGCTCGATGTCCTCCGGGCTGATGGTCAGGCTTTCGTCCACATCCGCAAGAACCGGCACCGCGCCGACCGCCAGCGGCGCCAGTGCGCTGGCAACCCAGGTATAGGCCGGCACCAGAACTTCGTCCCCCGGCCCGATGCCGGCCGCCGCCAGCGCGGTGATCAGCGCATTGGTGCCGCTGTTGACGGTGAGCACATGGGCGGCTCCGGTCTTCTCCGCCAGCCTGGTCTCGAACCGATGGGTATAGCCCCGCGGCCCGCGCCCATAGCGCAGCAGTTGCCCGTTCGCGATCACCCGGCCGAGAGAGTATATCTCCCGCAGTCCAACTCTCGGCATTTTGCTCCCCCAAAGCTCAAAACCGGTTGCTGGCCGGAACATGCGGCAGAAGCGCCTGCCGGCCACAAATCCCAAAACAGGTAAGTTGCCGGCGCGCGCTGGCAAGCTAGTTGACATGCCGGACCCGGCTGCATGGGGGCAGGCGGGGAATGAATTGGGGGATTCATGTCCGGAATGACGGGGCTGTGATGGATATCAGCCGTCTCGATGACCTGCCGGAAGAGAGGTCTTTTGACTGCGATGTGGTGATTGTCGGCGGCGGCCCCTGCGGGCTGGCCGTAGCACAGGAGCTGAGCGGGTCGGGCCTGCGCATTCTGGTGCTGGAAAGCGGGCTCAGGGAGGAGACACCTGACCATGCGGCGCTGAACCAAGTGGAGATGCCGCAAAATGCTCCGGAGCCTGTGCGCAAAACGCGGGCCGCCTATCACAGCGCGCTTCCCTCGGCCTGGGAGGAAGGTCAGCAGCCTTTCGGGGTGCGCTGCCGCGGATTGGGTGGCTCGACCCTGGGCTGGGCCGGAAAATCCGCCACCTTTGACGAGATTGATTTCGAAGCCCGCGCCTGGGTGCCGCAGTCGGGCTGGCCGGTCCCCCGGCAGGCGCTTGAGCCATATTTCGAGAAGGCCGCGAAGATGCTGAACCTGGGTCCGAACTGCTACGGGGAGGGGTTCTGGAAGCGCTCTGGCAATGTGCCGCCGGAGCCGGTGATCAATCGCGAAGATTTCAGCGGCTTTTTCTGGCAATTTGCCCGTTCGCGGATCAATCCGCTGAGCATTCTGCGCTCGGGGGCCGAATTTGAAACGCAGGAACTGCCGGATGTGCGGGTGATGCTGGATGCGACTGTTACCCGTCTGCATACGGATGACAGCGGCGCGCGGTTTGCGCGGCTGGAGGCGGCAAGCCTGGGCGGACAGCAGGCAGAGGTCCGGGCGCGGGCCTGCGTGCTGGCGGCAAGTGCGATTGAAAATGCCCGGCTGCTGCTGATTTCTGCGGACCGCCATCCGCAGGGACTGGGCAACCGGAACGGGCTGGTCGGGCGCTACATGACGGATCACACGCAGGCCCAGATTGCCAGTTTCGGTGCGGCAGAGGCCAAGGCAGTGTCGCGGCGCTTCGGGTTTTTCGGGCTGCGGCACCAGGGGCGCAGCCATATGTATTCTCATGGCCTCGCCCTGTCACCGGAGCGCCAGCGCCGCGAGGGGCTGCTGAATGGTGCCGTCTATTTCTCCGAACAGCGCTCGGCGGATGATCCGGTCTCGGCCCTCGGGCGGCTGTTGCGGCGGCAGAGCCGGTCGAAACGCGCCGATCTTATGGCGCTGGCCCGCAGTCCCGGCGCCCTGGTGCAGGCCGCAGGGGTCAAGGTGCTGGAGCATGACCGGCTGCCGGAGAACCTGCGCCGTCTGGCGGTCGACAATGTGGTGCGGCGGCTGCCAAATATGGCGGCGCGCAACT
>CAJXHQ010000204.1 GCA_913054485.1 uncultured Paracoccaceae bacterium | reverse complement strand
GATCGCGGCGACCGGATCGATGGCTGTTGAGCCCTGGCTGATGTTTGCGCTGACCTTCATGTGGACACCGCCGCACTTCTGGGCGCTGGCGCTGTTCATGCGCTCGGACTACGATGATGCCGGCGTGCCGATGCTGACCGTGACCCACGGCCGCAAGGCGACCCGTACCCATATCCTGGTCTACACCGCGCTGCTGGCGATCCTTGCGATCGGCACCGCGTTTTCCGGCGTCGGCGGACCGCTCTACCTGGCCGTGGCGCTGGTGATGAACGGTCTGTTTCTGCACGGTGCCTGGAAGATCACCCGCCGCGACGAGGACGACTCGGAAGCGGATAACTTCAAGATTGAGCGCAGTTTCTTCAAACTCTCCCTTTTGTATCTGTTCCTGCACTTTGGTGCTATCATGGCCGAAGCCCTGCTGAAGCCCTACGGACTGGGAGGCTGGTAACATGGCCCTGAGCAAGCAGCACGATCTTCACAAGCGCCGGTTCGGCCGCAACCTCGGCGTCGGCCTTACCCTGGTGGCCTTCATTGCGCTGGTGTTTGGCCTGACCATCGTCAAGGTGACCTCGCAGGGCATTCAGTTTCCGCAGGAACTGAACCAGGGAGGCGGCAACTGATGGCGCTTCAGGGCCCTCAGAAAACAGCTGCGCAGCTGGCCGGCGTTGTCGTCGTCATGGGCGCGCTGGCCTGGGCCTCGGTGCCGTTTTACGACTGGTTCTGCCGGGTCACCGGCTTTGGCGGCGTCACCGGCGTGGCCGAGGCGGGCTCGGACCAGATCCTGGATCAGACCATCACCGTCCGCTTTGATGCCTCCAAAGAACGCGATATGCCCTGGGAGTTCACCCCCGTGGCGCGCGAGATGGAAGTCCGCATCGGCGAGACTGGCCTTGCCTTCTACGAGGCCTACAACCCCACGGACCGCCCGGTGGCGGGGCAGGCGTCTTACAATGTGACGCCTTACACCGCCGGCGGATTCTTTGAGAAAATTGCCTGTTTCTGCTTTGAGGAGCAGGTGCTGCAACCGGGGGAGCGGGTGCAGATGCCCGTTACCTTCTTTGTCGACCCGGAAATCGTAAAAGACCGGGACGGCAAATATGTGCATACGATCACGCTGTCGTACACATTCTACGAAATCGACCTCCCCGAGGGTCATGCCTCCCTCGAAACGCAGGCGGATATAAATACGAACTAGGCCGCTAGGTGAGGGACACTTAAATGGCGCACGCTAAAAATCACGATTTTCATATTCTGCCGCCGTCGATCTGGCCGCTGCTGGGCTCCATTGGCGGCTTCGTCATGCTGTTCGGCGCCGTGCTGTGGATGCACGACATCACCGCCTGGATGTTCTGGGCCGGTCTGGTGACCGTGCTCTACACCATGTACGCTTGGTGGTCCGAAGTGGTCGCCGAAAGCAAGGTGGGCGATCACACCAATGTGGTCCGCATCGGTCTGCGCTACGGGTTCATCCTGTTTGTGATGTCCGAGATCATGTTCTTCTTCGCCTGGTTCTGGTCGTTCTTCAAACACGCCATGTACCCGATGGAAGAATACATCGGCACCGAATACATCGCGCCGAACATCCACGCGGTCGATCCGTTCCACCTGCCGCTGATCAACACGCTGATCCTGCTGCTGTCGGGCTGTGCCATCACCTGGGCGCACCACGCCCTGGCGCATGACAATGACCGCAAGGGCCTGGTGCAGGGCCTGATCATCGGCATCCTGCTGGGCGTTGCCTTCACCGCGCTGCAGGCTTTCGAATACTGGGAACTGCTGGCCCATGAGGGCTGGGAATTCGGCGGAGACGAGTTCTACTCGAACTTCTTCATGGCCACCGGCTTCCACGGTTTCCACGTTCTGATCGGCACCATCTTCCTGATCGTATGCCTGATCCGCTCCAAGAAGGGTGACTTCACCCCGGAACAGCACGTCGGCTTCGAGGCGGCTGCCTGGTACTGGCACTTCGTGGATGTTGTCTGGCTGTTCCTGTTCTTCGCCGTCTACATCTGGGGCACCTCCGGAATGTAACGGGTACATGTTTGCGGTTGAAAATCCGCAAGCAGAACGACACAAACACAGCGCGCGGGGATGGCCCCGCGCGCTGTTGCATTTGAACGGGGCCGCTCTCTATGCGCCGCATTCTCTTCTCGCTGTTTGCCCTTGCAGGTCTGGGGCTGCTTCTGGGCCTTGGCACCTGGCAGGTGCAGCGCCTGCAATGGAAGCAGGGCATACTTGCCACCATCAGCGACCGCATCGCCGCCGACCCCGTGCCGCTGCCCGCGCAGCCGGTGGAGGCTACCGACAAATACATCCCCGTCACCGCCACCGGCACCATTGCCCCAGAGGCTCTGCGCGTGCTGACGTCGCGCAAGGGGGCAGGGGCGGGCTATCGCATCATCTCCCCATTTGAGACCTCCGCAGGGGTGATCCTGCTGGACCGCGGTTTTGTGCCGCTGACAGCTGAGGCCCCCGCAGGCCACGCCGGCCCTGTGACCGTGACCGGCAACCTGCATTGGCCGGATGAGACCGACAGCTACACGCCGGAGCCGGATCTTGCGGACAACATCTGGTTTGCCCGCGATGTGGAGCGGATGGCGCAGGCATTGGATACCCGGCCGGTCATGGTGGTGCTGCGCGATCCCACCTTTGATGACGGGCCGGTCACGCCGATGCCGGTCGACACGGCATCGATCTCCAATGACCACTTGCAATATGCCATCACCTGGTTTTCCCTCGCCCTGATCTGGGCCGTGATGAGCACCTACTTTCTGCGCCGTTCGCGCACCAAACCTGAAAGCTGAGACCATGAAGTACATCTCCACCCGCGGCCAAGCGCCCGAGCTCACCTTTGAGGACGCCATGCTGACCGGCCTGGCGCGGGACGGCGGCCTTTACGTGCCGTCTGAAATTCCGCAGATGAGCCATGAGGAGATCGCGGCACTTGCAGGCCTTTCTTACGAAGAAACCGCCTACCGCGTGATGCGTCCTTTTGTGGGCGACAGCTTCACGGACGAAGAATTCCGCGCCATCATTGACCGCACTTATGCGGGCTTCGGCCACGCCGCCCGCGCGCCGCTGAAACAGCTTTCCCCGAACCATTTCCTGCTGGAGCTGTTCCACGGCCCCACCCTGGCCTTCAAAGACTTTGCGATGCAGCTAATCGGTCAGCTGTTCCAGACCGCACTCGAGCGCCGCGGCGACCGGGTGACCATTGCAGGCGCCACTTCCGGCGACACTGGATCCGCCGCAATGGAAGCCTTCCGTGGGCTTTCCAATGTCGATGTCTTCATCCTCTATCCGCATGGCCGCGTCTCCGAGGTGCAGCGCCGCCAGATGACCACGCCGCAGGATGCCAATGTGCATGCGCTGGCCGTGGATGGCGATTTCGACGATTGCCAGGCCCGCGTGAAGGACATGTTCAACGACTTCGATTTCCGCGACGGCGTGAAACTGGCGGGCGTCAACTCGATCAATATCGCCCGCGTGCTGGCGCAGGTGGTCTATTACTTCTCTGCCGCTGTCAGCCTTGGCGCGCCGGGCCGCAAGGTCAGCTTTACCGTGCCCACAGGCAACTTCGGCGACATTTTTGCGGGCTTCATCGCCAAGCAGATGGGCCTGCCCATCGACCAGCTGGTGGTCGCCACCAACCAGAACGATATCCTGCACCGGTGTCTCTCGGGCGAGGGCTACTACAAGGGCGAAACCAAGCCCTCGGTCAGCCCATCGATGGACATTCAGGTATCCTCCAACTTCGAACGCGCGCTGTTCTACGCCTATGGCCAGGACGCAGGTGCCGTGGCACAGCTGATGGACGAGCTGGCAAATGGCGGCTTTGACGTTTCGCAAGGCGCGATGCAGGCGCTGGCGGATACCTATGCCTCGGGCCGCGCCTCGGAAGAGGAGACACTGGCGACGATTAAATCCGAAGTGGCAGCCTCGGGTGAGCTCTTGTGCCCGCATGGCGCGGTGGGCGTGAAGGTCGCAAACGAGCACCGCAAGGCAGATGTGCCGATGATCACCCTGGCCACCGCGCACCCGGCGAAGTTCCCCGCCGCCGTGGAAGATGCCTGCGGCATCCATCCGCCCCTTCCCCCGCGCATGGCGGATCTGTATGAGAGATCAGAACGGGTGACCCGGATCTCTAGCGATCTGGCTACGCTCGAGGCTCACTTCAGAAAGAACATCGCGAATTGACAGTTCAGCAAGACACGCTCGCCAACGGTTTCCGCATCGTTTCGGAGCATATGCCGGGGTTAGAGTCCGCCTCCATCGGGATCTGGGTCACTGCCGGCGGCCGCCACGAGCGGATTGAGCAGAACGGCATTGCCCATTTCCTGGAGCATATGGCCTTCAAGGGCACCGAGCGGCGCTCGGCGCTGGAGATTGCCGAGGCGATCGAGGATGTGGGCGGCTATATCAACGCCTACACCAGCCGCGAGGTCACGGCCTATTACGCCCGCGTCCTGAAGGACGACGTGTCGCTGGCGCTGGACGTGATCGGGGACATCGTTCTGAACCCGGTGTTTGATCAGCGCGAGATCGAGATCGAGCGCGGTGTGATCCTGCAGGAGATCGGCCAGGCGCTGGACACGCCGGACGATGTGATCTTCGATTGGCTGCAGGAGCAGAGCTATCACGGCCAGCCTATCGGGCGCACCATCCTTGGCCCCTCCGAACGGGTGAGTTCTTTCACCCGCGAGGACCTTTCGGGCTTTGTCGGCGAACACTACGGGCCCGGCCAGATGATCCTGTCGGCAGCCGGTGCAGTGGATCACGACAAGCTGGTCAAAATGGCGGAAGCGATGTTTGGCCATATGTCCGCGCTGGAGGAAAATCCCTTTGAAGCGGCGCGTTTCACTGGCGGCGAAGCACGGCAGGAAAAAGACCTGGAGCAGGCGCATTTCGCGCTGGCGCTGGAAGGTCCGGGCTACCGCAAGCAGGAAATATACACGGCGCAGATCTATGCCAGCGCGCTCGGCGGCGGCATGTCCTCGCGGCTGTTCCAGGAAGTGCGCGAAAAGCGCGGGCTTTGTTATACGATCTTTGCCCAGGCCGGGGCCTATGCCGATACCGGATCGACCACCATCTATGCGGGCACCTCGGGCGATCAGCTGGCCGAACTGGCAGGCATCACCATTGATGAGATGAAACGCGCCGCGGATGACATGAGCGAAGAAGAAGTCGCCCGTGCCCGCATCCAGATGAAGGCAGGCATGCTGATGGGGCTGGAAAGCCCCTCGTCGCGCGCCGAACGGCTGGCGCGGATGGTGCAGGTCTGGAACCGGGTGCCCAAGCTGGAAGAGACCGTTGCCCGCATCGACGCGGTGAGCCGCGCAGATGTGCGCGCCTTTGCCGAACACATGGCCCTGACCGCCCCGGCGGCGCTGGCGCTGTATGGCCCGGTGTCAAAGGCACCCTCGCTGATGAGGCTGCAGGAGAGGCGCGCGGCCTGATGCTCCTGACCAAGCGCAAAATACAGATCGAGACGGAGCGTCTGACGCTTCGTCCGCCTGCGCATGGGGATTTCCGCGAATGGGCGCAGATGCGCGAGGAGAGCCGCGGCTACCTGACCCCCTGGGAGCCGAGCTGGGCCGAGGACCACCTGACCCGCAAAAGTTTTACCAACCGGGTCTACTGGGCGCAGCGATCCGTCACCGGCGGCACCGCGCTGCCCATGTTCCTGTTCCGCCGCACCGATCAGGTGCTGCTGGGGGCGATCACGCTCGATAATATCCGCCGCGGCCCTGCCCAGGCCGGGACGCTCGGCTATTGGACGGGTGAGCGTTTTGCCCGCCAGGGCTTCATGCGCGAAGCCATCGGGGCTGTGGTGCATCACGCCTTCACCAAGCTGGACCTCAGCCGCATCGAGGCCGCCTGCCTGCCGGAAAACGCCGCCTCGCGCGGCTTGCTGGAAAGCTCGGGCTTCAAATACGAAGGCGTGGCCCAGAGCTATCTTCAGATCAACGGCCGCTGGCGCACCCATGTGCTTTATGCCGCTCTGCGCAGCGACCGCCGCGGCAAGACGGACACGGGCTGACTGGAGACGGGGCGCTCCCGCCCCCTTTTTGCGCCTTGCGGCGCATTCGGCGTTGGGCCGC
>CAJXHQ010000203.1 GCA_913054485.1 uncultured Paracoccaceae bacterium | reverse complement strand
TTGCGCTATTTTTTTCGGATTGAATTCTTTTTGATCTTCTAATTGTGTCAATTGCGCGGAAAACCTTTGGCAGATGGCCCGCACGGTGCCACTATGAAGATGAATTGTTGTGATTTTTTTCCTGAGAGGACCCGTAGATGTCCGTTTCTGGCGCTCACCCTATGGCCACGGCCCATGTTCCAAGTTTCCTGCCCGGACCCGATGGCAGCGATCCGCTCTTTACCTTCATGGCCATTTTCACCATCCTGCTGATCCTCGGCATCGGAGCATTTTATCTGACCCTGCACGCGCTGCCGGAAAAAATGGCGCATAACGACAACCACGCGCAATTCCAGATCATTGGCATCCTGGGGCTGCTGGCGCTGTTTACCCACAACAATATCTTCTGGGTCGCCGCCCTGCTGATCGCAGCCTTCCGTGTGCCCGACTTTCTGACGCCAATCTGGTCCATAGCCGAATCCCTGCACGTTATCCGCAAGAAAGCAGAGGAGCAGGACGATGCTTGAACTGCTGATCTGTTCCCTGCTGACCGTGCTGCCCGATTTCCTGTACCGCCGCTTCCGCCAGGGCAAGCGCATCGGGCACGAGATCACGCTCTTTTCAGTCTGGTACGAGCTGCGCTGGGGGATCACCGCCTGCGCTGTTCTGACCACCTCTTTGATCACTACGATTTTCTACTACCACCCGGCGACCACCAGCGTGGCGTCCTATTTCCGCACCGTGACCGTGCTGCCGGAAACCGGCGGGCGGGTGGCGGAAGTGCTGGTGGACAACAACCAGCAGGTCGCTGCCGGCGAGCTCTTGTTCCGGCTGGATGACGCCAGCCAGCGCGCTGCCGTGGAGACCGCACAGCGGCGCATTGCCGAGGTGGAGGCCGCGCAATCGGTGGCCGCAGCTGATCGGGCGGCGGCGGAGGCGGGAATTCTGCAAGTCGCCGCCTCGCTGGAGCAGGCCAGGGATGATCTGGCCCGGAACCTTGAGCTGAAGGAGCGCGGTTCTTCCGCCGTGCGAGAAACCGAGATCGAGCGGTTGGAGAATCTTGTGGCCCGCCGCGAGGGCGAGTTGGATGCTGCTGAGGCCCGCAAGGCCGCAGTGGAGGAAAACATCGGCGTGCTGATCCCGGCGCAGAAAGCCAGCGCCGAGGCTGCCCTGAAACAGGCAGAGGCCGAGCTGGCCAAGACGCAGGTTTACGCCGGCACCGCCGGACGGGTGGAACAGTTCGAGCTGCAGGAGGGCGATTACGTGAACCCGATCCTGCGTCCGGCAGGCATTCTGGTTCCGACGGAATTCGTAGACCGCGACCGTTTTGCGGCCGGGTTTGGCCAGATCACCGCCGGGGTGATCAAACCAGGGATGTATGCTGAAATGGGATGCCTCTCAAAGCCCTTCACAGTGATCCCGATGGTGATCACCGATGTGCAGGACGTGATCCCCTCGGGCCAGGCGCGGCCTACAGATGTGCTGCGCGACCCGCAGGACAACCGCCGGCCCGGCACGCTGACGGTCTTCATGGAGCCGCTCTATGAAGGGCAGGCCGACGGCATCCCGCCGGGCAGCTCCTGCATCGCCAATGCCTATACCAACAACCACGATCTGCTGGGGGATCCGGAGCTTTCCACCGGGCGCTGGCTGTTTCTGCACATGGTGGACACGGTGGGTGTGGTGCATGCGCTCTTGCTGCGTATTCAGATGCTGCTGATGCCGGTGCAGACGCTGGTGTTCACCGGCCACTGAGCGACAGAAGCCAATCCGCCACCGCCCGGGTTTCTTCTCTGAGCGCAGGCGGCAGCGGGCAGATAAGGTAGAAGCCCTGATCCAGGTCCTTTGGCGCGGTCCAAAGCTCTGTCAGCCGTCCGTTTGAAAGGTCATCCTGCACCAGCAGGCGCGGCGCCAGCGCAATGCCCTGGCCATTGGCGGCGGCATCCATGGCAAGGGCCGTCTGGTTGAAATCCAAGGTCTTTTCCGGTGCTTCCAGTCCTTGGGTGCGAAACAGCCTGTGCCAATGCCTATGGCCATCTTCTATCAGCGGCAGGGCCGCAAAATCCTGCAATTCTTGAACCGCTTGCGCTGCCGCCGTCACCGCGACGAGCTCCAGCAGCGCGAGGCAATCGACACTGACATCTCTGCTGCCGGGCATCGGTCCTTGCCGGATCGCCAGATCCGCCTCGCCGCCGGGAATTTTTGAGACCGCTTCAGAGGCCGTCAGTTTCAGCTCCAGTCCGGGGTGCAGCCGGTTCAGCGACGGCAGCCGCGGCAGCAGCCATTTGGAGGCCAATGAGGGCGGCACCGACAGCGTGACCCGGCGCTGCGGCAGCAGCGCCTCGGTGGCACGGTCGATGATCGCAAGCGCGCGGCTGACCTCGGTATGGTAGTCCTTGCCGTCGGGCGTCAGGGCCACTCCGCGCGGCAGGCGGCGGAACAGGTCAGTATCCAGATCGCGCTCCAGTTTGCGCACCTGTTGGGCCACGGCACCCTGCGTCAGGTTCATCTCCTCCGCCGCAAGACGGAAGTTCAGCTGCCGTGCGGCAGCATCGAAACTGCGCAGAGCATTAAGGGCAGGGCGGCGCATGGCATCTCCTGAGCCAGTAGATTTTCTGCAGTCTGACCGCAGGAGGGATGATTGGTCAAGCCGGTCCCCTCTGCCTAGCCTTGAGTGGAATAGAAGGTTTAAGCGGGAGTTGGCAGAGATGACCAAAGTAGCATTGATCACAGCGGGCGGCAGCGGCATGGGCGCGGATGCGGCGCGCCGGCTGCACAGCGACGGATTTGAGGTCGCCATTCTCAGCGCGTCGGGCAAGGGGGAAGCGCTCGCCAAAGACCTGGGCGGGGTCGGTGTGACCGGATCGAACCTGGACCCCGCAGCGCTGCAGGCCTTGATGGACGGTGGGATGGAACGCTGGGGGCGGGTCGACGTGCTGGTCAACTCGGCCGGCCACGGTCCCAAGGGCGACATCATGGAGATCAGCGACGAAGACTGGCATCAGGGCATGGAGATCTACCTGATGAACGTGATCCGCCCGGCCCGGATGCTGGCCCCCATCATGGCGTCGCAGGGCGGCGGCAGTATCATCAATATCTCCACCTTTGCGGCGTTTGAGCCGGACCCGCTGTTCCCCACCTCGGGCATTTTCCGCGCCGGGCTGGCCAGCTTCACCAAGCTTTTTGCGGATAAGTTTGCGCCGCAAAACGTGCGGATGAACAATATCCTGCCGGGCTTCATCGACAGCCTGCCGGAGACCGCAGACCGCTGTGCGCGCATCCCGATGGGGCGCTATGGTTCTGCGTCGGAAGTGTCCTCTCTGGTCAGCTACCTGGCGGGCGAGGGCACATATGTCACCGGCCAGAACTGGCGCATCGACGGCGGGCTGACCTCCCATGTCTGAGATTGCCCTGCGCGCCCGCCCCGGCGCGGCTTTTGTGCTGAAATGGGTGGCCTCGGTGATCCAGATCCTTGGTTATGCGGCAACCGGGTTCGGTCTGGCCCCATGGAACGTCGGCTTCTTCCTTGTCGGGGTCGCCCTGTGGTTCGGAGTTGGCGTCTTGTGGACTGACCAGGCGATCATGCTGATCCACCTGGTGGCCTTTTCGGTTCTGCTCGCAGGCATCAGCACCTGACACCCGCTTGCTGCCGGGGCCCTTAGGGCTCCGGATAGCGGTTTGCCTGTTTCACGGTGCCAAAGGCAAAATGCGTCTCCAGCGCGCCGATGCCTGAAAGCCGGGTCAGCTTGTCGCGCACGAACCGCTCGTATTCTTTCAGCGATCCCGCCAGCACATGCAGCAGGTAGTCCTGTGTGCCGGACATCAGGTAGCAGGCCACCACCTCATCAAGCTGGGAAATGCCCTGCTCGAAGGTTTTGATCTCCGCTTCCGCTTGCCGCTCCAGCCGGATCGAGACAAAGGCCATCACCGGCAGCCCGTAGGCTTCATTGTCGACCACGGCACCGTAGCCCTTGATGATGCCGCGTTTCTCCAGCTGCCGCACCCGGCGCAGACAGGGGGTGGGCGAGAGGTTCACCCGCTCGCTCAGCTCCTGATTTGTGATGCGCGCATTGCGCTGCAATTCACGCACGATCTTGATATCCAGACTGTCCATTCTGCAAGGTTAGCAGGATCTGCTAATTTGACCATCTTATGTGACCGAATTTGAACACCCTGCGCAGCCCATGAGTGGTTCCCTGTCAGAAATCAAAGGAGGTTCCCATGTCGACACCCGCATTCCGCCAGCTCAGCCCGCTGCGTAACACCACCGATCTGAGTGATGCCGAAAGCCTCGCCGCTGAACAGGCCGCGCATTTCGGAATTGATGCCGAGAGCGACTATGGCCGCACCCTGATCGGGCTGGCCGCTTCGCTTTATGACGCCAATGCGGCCACCCATGAGCTGATGAAGATCACCATGGAGGGGCTGAAAGATCTGGACCGCAACGACCGCATCGCCTGGTTCAATGCCAAACGCTTCATCAGCTTCCAGCTCGCCAAGATCCTCGACACGTTGCAGAACCCGCTGCGCGCCACCTACCAGTCGATCACCACCTCGACCCCCGGTTTTTCGGCCAAGGGGGCCTATCCGCTGTTTGACAATGTGGCGGCGATCTTCTCGGCCA
Organism: uncultured Paracoccaceae bacterium; assembly: GCA_913054485.1. Classification (GTDB taxonomy): domain Bacteria; phylum Pseudomonadota; class Alphaproteobacteria; order Rhodobacterales; family Rhodobacteraceae; genus FREY01. The sequence continues at coordinate 1,537 of CAJXHQ010000203.1, read as the reverse complement.
GCCCGGTGATCACCCGCACCGCGACCTATATGTTCGCCTGCACCGAATGGGTCGAAGACGCTTTCACCGGCCGCGAGCCGCTGCACGAAATCTACTCGCGCCTGTTAAACCCCACCTCCATCAGCCTTGCCAACCACATTGTCGACGTCGAATGCGGGCCGGAGGCGAACCAGTATATGGCGTGGAACTTCAACTCCGGCATGGCGGCGATCGACGGCGTGCTGAGCCACCTGGTGGGCCGGGATGATATCATCCTGTCGTCGCGCAATATCTATGGCGGCACCTACCAGCTGCTGCACGACTGGTTTGCCAAATCCTCCAACCTGGACGTGGCGCTGGAATGGGTGGACGGCTATGACGCGGAAACCTTTGCGGCGCGGATGGATGAGGCTGCGTTGGCCAATGCGGCGCGGATCGAGGGCGGGCGCCAGATCTATGTTTACCTCGAAAGCCCCTGCAACCCGCATGGCTATGTGCTGGATGTGCCGGGCATCTGCCGCGCCGCACACGCGCGCGGCTGGCGGGTCATCGTGGATTCCACCGTCGGCACGCCCTTCCTGCATCCGCTGCTGAAGGCCGCTGATGTGATGGAGCGCCCGGACTTTGTGGTGCATTCCTATACCAAGGATCTTGCCGGCTCCGGCACCACCACGGCGGGCTGCGTGATCGGCCGCAACGAGGATATGTTCATCCCCAAGAACGACAGTGTTGAAGCCTCGCTGCCCAACGGCAAGACGCGCAGGGTGAACTGGGACGAAAGCATGTTCTGGAACATTTTCTACATCAAGGGCGGCTTCCTGGATTCGGAAAAGGCGTTCGAAGTGCTGAACGGCATGAAAACCTATGAAATGCGAGTGCTGCAGAAGGCGATCAACACCACGGTGCTGGCCCGCGCGTTGGACGCGCACCCCGACATCAACGTCTCCTGCCCGGTGCTGGAAGGCAGCCCCAACCACAGCATTGCGGCAGACAACATGTACCTTGGCCTGCCGGCGGCGCTGTTCACCATCGACATGGAAGGCAAAGGCGCGCGCGGCGGCGTGCCCCGTGCGGCGTTCAAACGGTTCTTTGACATGCTGGAGCCGGCGATTGGCATGCAGGTGAGCCTGGGGCAGACCACAACGGTGGCGCTATGCCCTGCGATGACCACCCATTCTGAGCTGGGCACGGATGCGCTGGCGGATGCAGGCATTGCCACCACCACCACACGGATTGCGGTTGGATTGGAAGACCCCCGCGTCTTCATCGCGCATCTGCAGCGGGCGGCGGAAGTGGCAATTGATCCGGTCCTACCCGGCTTCTCGGCCGGTTTCCCGGCGGCGGATGTGGTGGACAGGCTGTTCAAAGAGGTGACTATGGACGTGCATTCACGCCACCTGCAGGCTTTGCCGGGCTATGCCTCCATGCTGGCCTGAAACGTGCCGCTGAAATGCGAAAGGCCCGCCAATCGGCGGGCCTTTCCTGTTTCTTGGCCCATCCGCTTACTGCGGGATGTCGCCTTCGATGCCTTCCACGTAGAAGTTCATGCAGGCAAGCG
>CAJXHQ010000202.1 GCA_913054485.1 uncultured Paracoccaceae bacterium | reverse complement strand
AACCTGCTGCACGCCGAGCTGAGCGAGGGCTACCACCCTTATGCCATCGGCGGCACCCACCGGCACCTGGGCGAGTTCGACCAGGAGTTTTCGGCCATCGCGGGCCGCCCGGTGAAGGTGCAGTTCACGCCGCATCTGGTGCCCGCCAACCGGGGCATCCTTGCGACCGTCTATGTGAAGGGTGACGCCGAAGCAATCCACGCAAGCTTTGCCAAGGCCTACGCGGATGAGCCCTTCATCGAACTGCTGCCGCTGGGCGAGGCGCCTTCCACGCGTCACGTGCGGGGCTCGAACTTCTGCCATATCGGTGTTGCCGCCGACAGGATCGAGGGCCGCACAATTGTGACCGCCGCGCTGGACAACCTGACCAAGGGCAGCAGCGGGCAGGCCTTGCAGAACGCAAACCTGATGTTAGGTGAGGAGGAGACAGCGGGTCTGATGATGGCCCCGCTCTTCCCGTGAGGAAAAAATGAAGTCCCTGAAAAAACAACGCCGTATCCAAGTTATTGCCGTCGCCGCCGTGGCGCTGGTGCTGTCCACCGTGCTGATCGGATGGGCGATGCGCGATGGTATCAACTTCTTCCGCTCGCCGGTACAGGTGATGGAAGAACCGCCTGCCGCCAATGAGGTCTTCCGTCTCGGCGGTCTGGTGGAAGAGGGCACGCTGGTGCGCGGGCAGGGAACACATGTGACCTTCTCGGTGACAGATGGCGCGGCCTCGGTGAAGGTCTCCTTTGAGGGCGTGCTGCCGGATCTCTTTGAGGAGAACCAGGGCATGATCGGCACCGGCACCTATAAGGACGGGGTGTTTGTCGCCAGCGAGATCCTCGCCAAGCACGACGAGACCTATATGCCGAAAGAGGTGATGGACGCGCTGAAGGAACAGGGGGTTTATGTGGAACCCGACGCGGAGAGCTGAACCGGCTGATACCGCTGTTAAATGGTGCCCCGCAGGCCTTGCCTGCGGGGCGCAGTTTTGTCCGGCTCCCGGTGTTGGCCGCGCCTTTGCCGGCCCGATTTGGCCCTGCGCATGACGCAGTGTTGCAAGGCTCAGCCGCGACAGGCGCAACGCTCGCATCAGTTGCGCGCCGTTAGGGTGCGCGGGGCAGGATGCAACGCATCGTTCCAAGCGAGGTGAACCATGCGCACAGTGCGGCAGATTGCAGAAGAAATTGTCGCCCGTGAGGGCGGTTATGTGAATGATCCTGATGATCCCGGCGGCGCCACAAAACACGGGGTTACCCTGGGCACGCTGCGGCGGCTGGGGCTGGATCTGACCGGCGACGGGCTGGTGGACAGTGCGGATGTGCGGCGGCTGGACAAGGATCAGGCGGTGGAGATTTTCGTCCGCCACTACTATGACGCGCCGGGTATCGCGCGGCTGCCAGAGGTGCTGCAGGCATCGGTCTTTGACATGTATGTGAACGCGGGCAGCCATGCGGTGAGGATCTTGCAGCAGCTATTGCGCCAGATGGGGCAGGATGTGGCCGCTGACGGTGTGATCGGGCCGCGCACCGCAGCGGCCGCGGCGGCAGTTTGTGCGCTGGAGCCCGAGCTGGTTCGCGATGCCTACGGCGTTGCCCGGCGGAACTACTATTTTGCCCTGGCCGACCGGCGCCCCGCCAGCCGGAAATATGCCCGCAGCCGCGCGGGCGGCAAAGGCGGATGGATCCGCCGCGCCGAGGAATTTGTCTCCGCCGGTTTCCGGATGACGGCGGTGCAATTCAGCAGGAGGGTTTCAGCATGGGGTTGATCGGGCAATTTCTGGGCCTGATTTTTGGCAATGGGCGCAATGCCTTGCGCGAGACGGCTGAAGTTTTTCGGGAGAATTCCGAGGCCGGGGCTGCCCGTGGGCAGGAGGCCTGGCTGGCCGCTCTGGCGCAGTATGGCACGGAGTTTGCGCGGCAGGAGAAGGGTGCATTCGACCGTTTCATGGACGGGGTGAACCGGCTGCCGCGCCCGGCGCTGGCGCTGGGGACGCTGGCGCTGTTTGTCTCGGCGATGGGCAACCCGGAGTGGTTTGCCGCCCGCATGGCCGGGCTGGCGCTGGTTCCGGAACCGCTGTGGTGGCTGCTGGGAGTGGTGGTTTCCTTCTATTTCGGCGCGCGCCATCAGCTGAAAGCGCAGGATTTTCAGCGCGATCTGGCCGCCATGGTGGCCACTGCTTCCGAGCCTGAAAAAACAGGGCGCAATCCCGCACCGGAAGAGCCGGAAAACCCGGCGCTGGAGGCCTGGAAGCAACGGCGTAATACCGGCTGAAATCCACTGCCTGCGGCCCGCTGCCGCGCTGCTTTGCCATGGCAATGCCCGGGCAACAGGCGTATAGATTCGGTATGATTACAGAGCTTGGCCACTTCGCCCTTATCCTCGCCTTTCTGATCGCCATCGTGCAGACGGTGGTGCCGATGATCGGAGCCCAGAAACGCTGGCCCGGCTGGATGGCCGTGGCGGAACCGGCAGCGCAGGCGCAGTTCCTGTTCACCGCCTTTTCCTTTGGCGCGCTGACCTGGGCCTTTGTCACATCGGACTTCTCGCTGAAGCTGGTGGTGCTGAACAGCCATTCCGCAAAACCGATGCTCTACAAGATTTCCGGCACCTGGGGGAACCACGAGGGTTCCATGCTTCTGTGGGTGCTGATCGTGTCCCTGTTCGGCGCGACCGCCTCGGTGTTCGGCGGCGGGCTGCCGCCGGGGCTGAAGGCACGGGTGCTGTCGGTGCAGGGTGCGGTGGGCGTGGCCTTTTTCGCTTTCATCCTGTTCACCTCCAATCCCTTCCTGCGCCTTGCGGTGCCGCCGCTGGACGGGCAGGGGCTTAATCCGCTGCTGCAGGATCCGGGCCTCGCTTTCGATGGCCTTTTCCTTTGCCGTGGCCGCGCTGATGGAGGGCCGGATTGATGCCGCTTGGGGCCGCTGGGTGCGCCCCTGGACGCTGGCCGCCTGGATCTTCCTGACCATCGGCATCGCGCTGGGGTCCTGGTGGGCCTATTACGAGCTCGGCTGGGGCGGCTTCTGGTTCTGGGATCCGGTTGAGAACGCCTCCTTCATGCCGTGGATCCTGGCTGCTGCGCTGTTGCACTCGGCGATCGTGGTGGAAAAACGCGAATCGCTGAAAAGCTGGACAATCCTCCTGGCGATCCTCGCCTTTGGCTTCTCGCTGATGGGCACCTTCATCGTGCGTTCCGGCCTGCTGACTTCTGTCCATGCCTTTGCGACTGACCCCGCACGCGGTGTTTTCATCCTGCTGATCATGGCCTTCTTCACCGGCGGCGCGCTGACGCTCTTTGCAGCCCGCGCTCCGGCCATGGAGGCGCGTGGCGTCTTTGGTCTGGTCAGCCGTGAAACCAGTCTGGTTGCCAATAACGTGCTGCTGGCCGTCGCCTGTTTCGTGGTCTTTGTCGGCACCATGTGGCCGGTCGTGGCCGAGATGTTCTTTGGCCGAAAGCTGAGCGTCGGCGCGCCCTTCTTCAACGCGGCCTTCACCCCCTTCATGGTTCTGCTCGGGCTGATCCTGCCAGTGGGCGCGATGCTGCCCTGGAAGCGCGGCAAGTTCCGCCGCACGCTGTGGAAGCTGCGCTATGCCTTCGTGCTGGCGGTGGCGCTGGCCGGGCTGGCCTGGTCGATGCAGAGCGGCAAGACCCTTCTGGGCCCGGTTGGCCTGTTCCTCGGCTCCTGGATGGTCTTCGGCGCAGCGGTCGACCTGTGGTCGCGCACCGGCAGCAAGGGGCGTTTTGCCCGGCTGTTCCGCCTGCCGCGCGCCGACTGGGGCAAGGCGCTGGCCCATGCCGGGCTTGGCATCACCTTCTTTGCCATCGCCGGTCTGACCGCTTGGGAGCGGGAGGACATCCGCGTCGCCTATGCCGGGCAGCCCTTCCAAGTCGGCCCCTATGAGCTGGTCATGGAAGAGGTGATCGACACCCAGGGTCCGAACTATTACTCCACCATGGCCAATGTCCGGGCCAGCCGCGACGGTGAGTTTGTCGCCATGCTGCACCCGGAAAAACGTTCCTACCCGGTCAGCCGCATGCCCACCACCGAGGCTGGCATCGACTTCCGCTTTACCCGCGATCTTTATGTGGCGCTGGGGGATCAGCAGGCCGACGGCGGCTGGACCCTGCGCACCTATATCAAGCCTTGGGTGAACTGGATCTGGGGCGGTACTTTCCTGATGTCGCTTGGCGGTTTGCTGAGCCTCACGGACCGCCGTTTCCGGGTTGCCTCGGTTGGGCGCAAGACGCAAGCGAAGGGAGTGCCCGCGGAATGAAACGGATTGGCCTGATCCTCGCCCTGACCGGCGGCCTTGCCACCGCGGCCCTCGCGGTGCAGCCGGACGAGATCCTGGATGACCCGGCGCTGGAATCCCGCGCCCGCGAGCTGAGCGCGGATCTGCGCTGTCTGGTGTGCCGCAATGAGAGCATCGACGACAGCAACGCGCCGCTGGCCCGCGACCTGCGCCTTCTGGTGCGCGAGCGGCTGGTGGCTGGCGACAGCAACGACGAGGCGATGGACTATATCGTCGAGCGTTACGGCGAATACGTGCTGTTGAAGCCGACTACGGCCGGGGCCAACTGGCTCCTGTGGGCCGCGGGGCCGCTGATGCTTCTGCTGGCGGGTGCTGTCTCCATTCCCTACGTGCGCCGCCGGTCCAAGGCACCGCTGCAGAATGCAGACGGGCTCAGCGCGGCGGAACAGGCCCGCCTGAAGGAGCTGATGGAGGAGTGATTGCGCCGGTGATTGCACCTCTGTCCCCGGTTTGCTACCAAGGGGGCAGGTCAGCAGTTCACCCAGGCTCCGCCATACGCTAAACCTGCTATTCTTCGACGATCCCAGTATCCGGATTTTCCTTGGATACCCGCGGACAAGGGCGGACCTCCACTCCCTCGCTTGGGGGCTTCGGGTATCCGACAGGAGAATGCCATGTCACGGGATGTGATCAGCCTCACTATCGACGATCTGTCGCAGTTCTGCAAACCCCTGCGCAGCGACCTGCCGCAGGGCCCCAGCCACGCCCAGATGCAGGGTCTGGTGGCCAAGGCCGCAGGCTACCGCAACTACCAGCACCTGCGCGCGCGCAATGCGCCCAAGGCGCCGGCCGACCGCAAACAGGTGGAGCGCGCGCTGCGCTGTTTTGATGCACAGGGGCTGTTCGAGGCCTGGCCAGCCCGCACCGCCGTGCAGTATCTTTGCGTACAGGCGATCTGGGCGCATTTGCCGCCGCGCGAGACGCTGAACGAACGCCAGATCAGCGCCTGCATTGACGAACATTGCGTGCTGCGCGACGCCGCCCGCATCCGCCGCACGCTGGTGGAGCTGAAGCTGCTGGAGCGCAACAAGGACGGATCCGTCTACCAGCGGCTGGAACAGCCGGTGCCGCCGGAAGCCGAAGCCTTGATTGCGGCCCTGAAGGCGCGGCGAAAACAAAGCCGTGCCTGACGCGGCGTTTCGCCTTTCCCTCCGCCAGCGCCTGCGCCAACATGCGGCCAAATCAAAGAGATGAGGCCATTGATGGACTATAAGGCAATTTCCTACCTGCTGGCGGACGGTCTGGCAGTGATTACCCTGAATCGCCCAGAGAAGATGAACGCGCTCAACAGCCTGATGCGGGCCGAGATTACCCATGCGGTGAGGCGCGCGGGCACAGAGGCGCGCGCGGTGGTGATCACCGGCACCGGCAAGGCCTTTTGCTCGGGACAGGATCTGGCCGATGCCAACAGCCGCGCCGAGATCGACCTGGAGCGCACGCTGCGCGATGAATACATCCCGATGGTCGAAGCGATCCGGAACTGCCCGGTGCCCACCGTGGCGGCGGTCAACGGCCCGGCGGCCGGGGCAGGGGCCAGCCTGGCGCTGGCCGCGGATGTCTGCATCGCGTCAGAGAGCGCTTATTTCTCTCAGGCATTCAGCCGCATTGGCCTGATCCCGGATGCCGGCAGCACCTGGTTCCTGCCGCGCCAGATGGGCATGGCCAAGGCGATGGGGGCGGCGCTGTTTGCCGATAAGATCAGCGCGCAGCAGGCCAGCGACTGGGGTATGATCTGGGAAGCGGTTCCTGATGAGGATTTCGCAGACCAGTGGCGCGAACGTGCGACCTACCTTGCCAAGGGCCCAACCAAGGCGTTTGGCGCAATCAAACAGTCAATCCGGGCCAGCTCTG
>CAJXHQ010000201.1 GCA_913054485.1 uncultured Paracoccaceae bacterium | reverse complement strand
CCGCAATAGAGACTGTTTTGAAGGATCCTCAGGTCAGAACGGCCGTGTCGGAGGGGGCCATCACCGATGCCCCGCCGCCCGGCACACCGGCAGAGCTTGCCGCCATTATCAGCCAGCTCAGCGGCGTTGTCGCACACCGGTTGCACGCCTGCATCCTGGCCTATGCTTTCCGGCGCCCCATTGTCGGCCTCGGCTGGGACCGCAAGCTGGAGAGCTTCTTCCAATCGGTCGGGCTCGACCCCTGTTTTCTGCCAGCCGGTAATCTGACACCGCAAAAGGCCGGAAGCCTGCTGGACATGGCCCTTGCTGGCGGCATCGACCCGGCCCGCCATGCCGCGGCCGTGGCGGAAACCCGCGCGGCGATCCAGTCGGTCTATGTAAATTGCGGCATCCCATTGGCGGAGCCGGAAAACGTCACGGCCACCTGACATCGACCACAAACATTCCGCCTGCGGCATCGGCGTGGTGACAGCCGATGGCACCGGGAATCTGGTCCGGCGTCACATGCCGCACCCGGTGTTCGGCATAGCCAGTATCCGTCAATTCGGTGATCTCCATCAGGTTCAGCCCATAACCATAGACATCGCCGCTGTTGTCCTGCGACAGCCGGTAGAGCCGCCCGTCCTTGTGAAACACCCGCCCCGCACTGCGCGCACAGTCCGAACCCACCACCACCGGGTTCAAAGGATGCGGCACCACCCGGTTCAATTCCGGCCCGTCGACGCGGTAGAGACTGAGCTCGCTGCTGAAATCTCCGAAACTGTCATGGCAGCTATTGGCAAAAAGCCACCAGTCCCCGCCTTGCCGGAACAGCACCGGGTCCCCCAGCTGCCGGCCCTCCAGCGCTGTGGCGTGCAGCTCCCATTTCAGCGGGAAATCCACGCAGCGCCAAAGCTCGATCCGGGCCGCCTGAATGGTTTCCGGCATCATGAACAACTCGCCGCCCTCCTCGAAGACGTATGGAAAGGACAGGTGATGCGGCGCCACCAGCGCAGGGCCCAGCACCTCAGCCCCGTTGCCTGTCAGACGCGCCACCGAAATATGGCCGCGCCGGGTGTCGTAGGGATATTCCTCGTAGAAGCAATAGACTGCGCCGGCGCGCTCAAAGAGGAAAGGATCGGCGCGGAATTTATCCGCGGGCTGTTCGATATCCCAGCCGCTGGCCGGATCGAAGCCGAGGAGATCCCCCGGCCCGGCGCGCAACGCGAAAGGCTGCGGGCGGGGCGGGGGGATGCGCGCTTTCAACTTCCTGATGGCGCGGCCCGATACCTGCACGGCATAGCCGGGGAGCCGGGCAAGACCCGGATAGGCCCGGGCATTTTGAAGCCTGCCCAGATCGGGCAAGCCGCCGGTCAGGGCCAGGCGGTGCAGTTCGCGCAGCACCATCTGCACCGATTTCTCACTGGCAAAAGCCTGGCTGTGCGCAACCGTCACCTTGGTCTGCACAACCGCGCTGGCCAACACCCCTGACGTGCCGCCGCGCCGGCATGTCAAGCGGCAGGCAAATGCGCTGGCGCCCTGCATCACCGGCCCGGCGACTTGCGCCGTATCATGACAGGAGAGCTGCCAGACGCCGGCCCGCGCCCTCCCCGCAAGATCCGCAGATGCGGGCCGTGCCCTGAAATCCACGATCACATCACATTCGCCAATAGCGCCCGGATCAAAGGGCAGCGGTGCGGCATCAGCTGCTGCCGGCGCACCGGGCATTGCCAGCCGCTCCAGCTGTGCCAACAGCGCAACGCCCCTCCCCTCTCTGCCGCGGATATCCGGTGCTGCAAAGATCTGTCCAAGGGATAGCGCCCCGGTAAGACCGTCCAGAAGGAAGCGGAGCGAAGGCCAGCGCAATTGATCGCGGCGAAGGATGATATGAACTTTCAGTGGCGTGTCCGGGGATGTGACCTGCATTAGTGAACCGCCTCGCGACGCCCGCCCGGATGCGGCACCGGGGCACCGGGCTGGATCTCGTTGAACTTTCGCGCCACAGCTGCAATCGCGGCAAAAGACACCAGGTGCAGCGTCGGGTCCGGCGCAGTGCCAGAGACCATCATCGCGCTCAGATAAGTCAGCGTGCCGACGCGGGCGGCATAGAACATGCGGGTGCCGGTCTGGTTCCGGATCGGCAGAACGGGACCAACCGAGGTCCAAAGAAAGGCGCAGAACAGCACCGCACCCGGAAGGCCAACACTGCCCAGCAGAACCGACACCAGCCCATTGGCCCGGAGCGAGCCCATGCCCGCCCCCAGCCCCCAGGTCTGCTCGAACGCATGGAAGCCCGAGCGCGCCCAGGCCGCACGTTCCAGCCCCGAACGCGACCCGGCTTTCTGCAAAAACAGCCGGTTGGCCATATCGCCTGCGGTATCCAGCAGCGGCGTGGTGATCACCGCCACGCTGACCACGATAACCGCCACCGCCAGCCCGATCACCAGCCAGTGCCCGAAGCCGCGCGACAGCCCGCGGCCCAGAAAAAACCGCGCATGCAACAGGATCAGCAGCGCCACCACAGCCAGCGCCGCAAAGCCGGTGCTGGAAAAGGCAAAACAGGCAAAGAACAAGTTGCCACCCGCCAGCAGCCCATGCCTGCCTTTGCGGGACATCAGGTAAGAGGCTCCGAAATAGCCGACCAGCGCCGCCGAAAATGCCCCAAAGGCAGAGGCCTCGGAAAACCCGCCGATCACCCGCGGCAGGCCAAAGACCCGCAACTCATTTCCCAGAGCATAATCCGCCGTGCGGATCAGCGACAAAAGCCCGTCGAGCCCGGCCAGATCCAATATTCCAAGCAGGATGTTCAGCCCCGCCCCCCAGACCAGCCCCTGTTCCAGCAGCCGCGGGCCGCGGCGGCGGAAGACATCCGCCACGGAGATGAAGAAGAAGACCGACAAGAGCGCGTAGACCGTTTGTGAGATGTTTGAATTCACCGGCGCGAGCGGCTTCATGGTGGAAGAGATATAGGGGCTGATCCGCGTGCCCTTCAGATCGAAACTCAGCGGGAAGACCAGGAAATCCCCTGCGAACAGCCGCACAAGGATAAGCGCAGAGAACACCGCATAAGCCCCGAACAGCAGCAGGTAAAAGCCGGATCGCGGCACATGAATGCCTTGGATCTGGCCGCTGACCCGCCGTAGAAGAAAGACCGCAAAGGTCAGCGATGCCAGGAAATACGGCATCAGGATCGCCAGCCCGCCCGCCGACAGGGCAGCAAACATGCCAAAGGGCAGCGTTGCCATGACAACGGTCACCCCCCGGTCCGGATCCTTCAGGGAGATCCACAGCCAGAGCAGGATGAATACTGCTGATGCCGGATAAACTGCCATGTGACGCGCCGCTGGACCCCCACCCAAGCCACTGAAAAACATAAGCCTTGAACCGCTGTCTCTCCATCTAGCCCGGCCTCTGCATCCGTCTATGCGCCCGCGCAGGAATAACCGGCTGCATGGGCCCGGCGGCCACAGGCGATGCAGCTGCGAGAAAGCCTGCCGATACCCGCTGGCTGGCAATGGAAGAGACGCATCGGCGCGCTAACATTAAACGGTGACCAATCTGCAGCAGCAGGCTGGCAGAGACATGAAGGCACAAAGTGCCAGGGACGGGCGACGGGGTGAGAGACAGCTGCACCAACACTTGGGGCACTATTGTTTTGGGCGCGGGCACGTCCGGGCTGACGGCCGGGTCGATCCTGACGGCACGCGGACGCGCGGCCGGGCCTGTCTTGCTGCTGGATGAATACCCGGAGATCGGCGGCAACCACACCAGCGTGGCAATCAATGGCTACAGCTTTGATATCGGGAGCTTTTTCTTCTCGGAGAACTCTCCCTTCCTAGCCCATTTCCCGGATCTTCTGCCGCGCTACGAAAACCAGGACCACGGGACCTATTCGGTGGCCCGCATCACCCCGAAAATAAAGCTGGCTGCCTATCCGGCCGATTTCAAAAATGATGTCTTCGGGCAGGGCATAACCATGCCGCTGCGTTACCTTGGTTCGGCGCTTTACGGGCGGATCTTCCTGGACGAAAACCGCAGTGCCGAGGATTTTGCCTGCTACTGGATCGGTGAGCGGTTTTTCCGCGACTCCGGCCTGCGCTTCTACATGGAACGCCTGTTCGGCGAAAACCCGGCCGGGATCGAAAGCTGCTTTGCCCATAAACGCATGCGCTGGGTCAAACGGAACGCACAGATCGGCGGGCTGCTGAAAACACTCGCAAGGCACGCGGTGCAGCACAGCCCCAAACCCCGGTCCCGGCAGCTGGTGCGCCCGCGCGCAGGCTTTCCCAGTCTCTACAATGTGGCCGCGGACAGGCTGAAAGCACAGGGGACCGAGATCCGGCTGGGAGCCAAACTGACGCGGATCAGCGGCTGCGCCGGATCCGGTTTCCAAATCGAACTGGAGGACGGGACCGGGCTTGCCTGCCGCCAGATAGTCTCCACCATACCGCTGAGCCGAACCCTGCCATTATGCGGCCTGCCCACCCCGGATCAACTGCGCGCCGCCAGCCTTCTGACCTTGTTCATCAGCACATCCGGCGACCGCGGCTTTGCGGCCAACGTACTGTTCAACTTCTCGGAAGAAGGCCAGTGGAAACGGCTGACCATGCATTCCGACTTCTACGGCAAGGTGCACGGCCGCGAATATTTTTCGGTTGAATGCATCATGAATGGTACCGGCGATGCCCCCGCCGCGCGCTTTGGTGAATTCAAAATGCTGGTCCGCAAGGCCGGGCTGTTTCCCGGCGACTTGCGCCTTGAGGGGCACAGGATCACCGACAACGCCTATCCGGTCTACCGGCAGGGGGCCACCGCCGCGGCAGAGGCGGCCATCGCGCAGCTGCGCAGGATCGGCATTCTCAGCTTTGGCCGCCAGGGCGGGTTCGACTACCAGCCCACCTCGGTCATCAGCACCATCGAAGCCAAACGCCAGCTCAACGCCCGTCCGGCCGGTCCGCCCTAGGGCCCGCGTTTCTTGAACGCCGTGGCATAGCGGTGCGCCCGGTGAGCGCGGAACGGCAGGTAGGGTTCACTGCCCCAATAGACCTGCCACCAGTTCGGCGGCGTATGCACCCGCGTTTCATTGTAAATGGCACGCAGGTTCTCGGTGAAGGGTTCCAGCCCGTACTGCCGGGTGAGCTCCACCCGCAGGTCCTGGTCCATGCCCTCCACCATCATCACACCGCCCGGTGCAGTCAGCTGCACCAGATTGGAAAATGCCTTTGCCGCATCTTCAGGAGTGAGGTGGAACAGCACGTTCTGCGCGATGACCAGAGGAGCGGTCCCAAAGCGCGAGACCAGCTCTGCCCCATCCAGAAGGCTGGCAGGAGAGAAGCTTACATGGCGCCGGATTTCCGGCTTAACCTTGTAGACCCCGCCGCCGGTATCAAAGGTTGCTTCCAGGAAATACCGGGTCATGTAGTCGCTGTGCAGCGCCTCATCGTCAGAGTATTCGCCGGCCGCGGCGCGTGCGACCATTCCGGGGTGCAGGTCCGAGGCCTGGATGTGGAAATCCAGATCCGGAAACGTCATGCGCAGCCAGGATGCAATCGTATAAGCCTCCGCCCCGTTCGAGCAGGCCAGCAGTGTAATCTGCAGCTGGCCGGGCCATGCATTGGCGTGCAGATGCTGCATGATCGGCCCGGTCAGCAATTCCAGCTGTGACGGCGCCCGCAGGAAACAGGTGTAGGTATGTTCCGAAGTGCGTTCACCGCGCAGCAGCCGGCGGTGCCGGTGCAGCGCGTAGGGCAGCATCAGGGCATCATAGAACACCCGGTGTTTCAGAAACCTGGCGAACCGCTTCAGGGGCGGCTGCCCGGAAGTTTCCCCGGGCCGCTTGGCGCTGTAGTGCTGGTAATCAAAGGAACTTGTCATTTTACTCTCAAACATCTGCTGTCCCGGCCCTTCCGGGCCTGTCATGTCTCAAGGCTGCTGCCCGCACCTTCCGCCCCGTCCTGCCCGGCAGGCTTGCCCGGGGCCGCAGGTTTGCGGAGCGCGTTCCGCAGCGTATTGGTGAATTGCGAAATGCCGGGCAGCGGGTCGTGCCACTTCCAGATCACATGGAAATCCGCCGTCACCGCATCCCGCAGTGCCCGCCACAGGGCGCCTGGCACCTGCCGGCGCGTCATCATCCCGCGGCGGCGCGACTGGCGTATCCCCTGCACGTCGCCATAGAACCAGGCG
>CAJXHQ010000200.1 GCA_913054485.1 uncultured Paracoccaceae bacterium | reverse complement strand
TGCACATGCGATGCACGGAATAATCAAGCCCGAAAGACATGCCGCCGATGGCATGGATGAATAGCCCTCCCCGGCAGTAGGCGCGCTGCGCTGTCCTGCTAGGCTCTGACCTATAGCGTGAACAGGGCCAACCTGGCCCGGTCAATTGCGGATCAGCGATATGCCCTCAAGGAGGCCCCAATGAATATTGCAGCAAACCCCAGCCCGGTCATCACCAGCGCCGAACAGTCCGGCAAGGGCATTACCCTGACCTTCAGCGACGGCCACAGCGCCCTGTTCCACAATATCTGGCTGCGCGATTGCTGCTATTGTGATGAATGCGGCGACAGCTATTCCTCCAAACGCTACATCGTGCCGAGTGACCTGAACCTGGCGGACAGGCCGGTTGGTGTTTTAGTGACTGAAACCGGCGGCCTGGCAATCACCTGGGAGACAGGCAGTCATAAATCCGAATACGACGGAGCCTGGCTGCGCCGCCATTGTTATGATGATGCCACCCGCGATGCGCGCCGGCACAAGCCGTTGCTGTGGGATTCGACCCTGACCGAAACTCTGCCGGAAGTAGATTTCGCCGCCGCAGCCGAGACCGACGAAGGCCGGATGCAGCTCTACCGCAATCTGCGCGACTACGGGTTTGCCATTGTCCGGGGCGGCCCGAAAGAACCTGGCAGCATCGCAAAAGTGGCGGGCATGATCGGCCAGATGGGCCAGTCCGCTTATAGCGAGATTTTCGACCTGATGCCGAAGAGCAAGACCAAGACCATCGGCAACTCCACCCGTCCGGTGCCTCCGCACACTGATGAGGCCTTTCGCCACTCGCCCCCCGGCGTCAATATCCTGAGCTGCGTGGTGCCCGCCTCTGACGGCGGCAAGACCCAGCTGACAGACGGGTTCAACCTGGCAGAGCGTCTCCGCCGCGAAGACCCCGAAAGCTTCGAGGTGCTGACCACCTACAGCCACCGGTTCCACCGCCTGCACGAGGGCACCCTGCATCAGCAGACCAATGCGCGGATGATCGCACTGGATGACGCCGGCCAGGTCTGCGGCATGCGGATGCACAATCGCGCCTCGGGCCCGATGGATCTGCCCGGCGATGTGGTCGAAGCCTATTACAAGGCGCACCACAGACTGTCCGCGCTGATGATGGAGAGTGCCAACCAGATCCGCACACAGCTTTACGCGGGCGACACGGCGCTGTTTGATAACCACCGTGTGCTGCACGCACGCACGGATTTCACCGACATGGAACGCCACATGCAGATCTGCAACGTCTCGCGCGAGGACTTCCATGAGCGTCTGCGCCTTCTGGCCGCCAAGACCGGCAACCAGGCCGAGGCGGATCAGATCCTTTCCATCGGCGTTGCCTGCTAAACAAGACTGGATCTGAAGATGAGCACATTGAAACTGGAAGGGCGGACCGCCATCGTGACGGGCGGTTTGCAGGGCATCGGGCGGTCGATCGCCAAAGAACTGACGGAAATGGGCGCCAAGGTCGCCATCGGCGCGCGCCGCGGCGGCGATACCGAATTGGCTGCGCAGGCCGCGGAGTTTGTGGGCGGCAAGCCCCTGATCCGGCATCTGGACATCTGTGACGGGGCTTCTGTCGCGGATTTCACAGGGGAGGTCCGCAGCAGCCTTGGCCCGGTCGATATTCTGGTTAACGCGGCGGGCAAGACCATCTTGCAGCCGGTCACCGGCCACACGGATGAGGACTGGGACGAGATGCTGAACATCAACCTCTCCGGCGTCTTCCGGATGATCCGCGCCTGCATGCCCGACATGATCGAGGCAAAGCGCGGACGTATCGTCAATGTCGGCTCCACCGCCGCCAAAGTCGCAGCTGCCACCCACCCGGCCTATTGCGCTGCCAAAGCCGGCGTTCTGGGGCTGACCAAGGCCGTCGCCATCGAAGGCGCGCCGCATGGCATCACCTGTGTGTCGGTCAGCCCGGCCTGGGTGGAAACCGACATGCTGCGCTATGCCGCCTCCAAACTGGCCGAGGCTTCAGGCCGCACCCAGGAGGATGAGATTGCAATCATGGGCCAGTCCAACCCGCAGGGCCGCCTGATCCAGCCCGAGGAGATCGCAGCACTGGTCGGCTTCTGCTGCACCGACGCTGCCAAGGGGCTGACAATGGAGGACCTGCAGGTGAACGCAGGCGCGCTGTGGTGAACGCCGCAGCCGCACCGGCCTCCGCAAAGCCCTGTGCCGGGGGCTCCCCGGGCGGCTCCCGCCGCCCGCTGCCCTTCAGCCTCAAGGGCGCGGCGGCCTCTCAGCCCTCCTCCGGCACGGGGAAATCAAAGGCCCAGTCGTTGTAACCGGTGGCGCCGCGGAACCATTGTTCCTGTTCCGCGCCGCCCGCCTCATGGTCCCAGGGCGTATAGCGGCCCTGCGCAAAGGCCGCCTGCACCAGCTTGCGCCGTCTCCGGTCAATCCGGATATCACGCTCCAGCGCAGCAAGATCCCATCTTCCGGCAACCTCCTGCTGCAGTGCCTGTTCCAATTCCGCGTATTCCGGGCGGCCCGCCAGGTTGGTCAACTCCTGCGGGTCCGCGGTCAGGTCGAACAGCAGCGGCGGGTGTTCCGGCGAGTGGATGTATGTCATGCCCTCATGCAGGATCATCACCGCCGGAGCGGCAACACCTTCACTCAGGATCTCCGCGCAAACCGGATGCGGCCAAGCGGCATCGCTGTGTTGCATCAGCGGCAGCAGACTGTGTCCGTCCAGGTCCTCGCACAGGTCCGGGGCACCACCGCCGCTGGCCAGGCTGACCATAGTCGGCAGCAGATCCACCAGAGACACCGGCGCAGCCACCCGCCCCGGTTCGAACCCGGCCGGGTAATGGGCAATCAGAGGGACACGCATGGCCGGTTCAAAAAAGCACCTCTTGAACCACATGCCGCGTTCGCCCAGCATTTCTCCATGATCCGACGTGATGAGGATCACCGTATTGCCCGCCATGCCCGTGTCTTCCAGAACCCGGCGCAGCCGCGCTATCTGGGCATCAAGGAAACTGACAGCCCCATAGTAGCCGCGCCTTGCCCGGCGGATCTGCCCGTCAGAGAACCCCGCACCCAGCAACCCGTTCTGGGACAGGATCTTGCGGTTGTGCGGGTCTAATTCCTCTGCCGGAAACGCGCCCGTTTCGGGCAGGTCCGGAGGTGTATCCGCATAAAGGTCCCAATGGTCCCGGGTGCAGACAAACCGGTCGTTGTTTTCTCATTGCGACGTGAATACGCTCGCACCTCGGCTATACACCTAAGAGGGATAACATGGAGATACTCGCGTTCGCTATTCCATCCATGTGCGGTGCATTGGCCGCTTGGATTGTTGACAGCCAACCGGTTAAGTTCTGGATCGTTTTGGTAACGGTCTGGCTGAGCGTTCCGCTTGGAATTGCATCGTCATTGGGGCTGGGTATTTGGTTGAAACACTTGGGAAATTGTTATGACCCTCGTGGGCGCGACATCGCCGAATGCTTGGTTCTTGGCATCGACATCAGTGATTGGGTGAACGGCTTGAAGATGAGCGGATATGCTATCGCCCTTGTTGGTTTGCCGTGGTTCCTGGCAGGAGCATTGCTCGTAGCAATCATTCTAATTGTTCGTGTGTTAAGAGCAGTTAGTCAGTAAGGGGTTGAGTGGAAAAATTGGATGCGAACAGGCGGGTTGGGCTCAGAGCGGTCTTTCAACTCTTGGAACTTAAGCGACTTCAGTGACCTGCTTTCTCGCTTTTTGAACATCCCAGCCGCCTGCCCTGACCGCAACCGCCGCGCCCTCCCCGTGGGGTCGGTCCGGGCGCTGCCCGTGCTTTGCACGGGCAAGGATGGCCTAGAATTTACACTTGGTCATCATCTTGTGAGGCTTTTGACCATTCCACAGAGGACCATTCATGCATTGGATGCCCTGTATGGAAAGCCCGCAGCAGTCTGTCCGCTTCGGCATCCTGCTGCTCCTCACTCAACCCATATTGATCCGTGTACGCTAGAATATCGAGAAGGAGATCCTTCTCTCGCGGGATCTCCGGTATCCCCCACGGCAGAAGCAACAGAGCATCCAACGCCTCCATCGGCGAAACAAAGCTGCTGATGAATTTCGATGCAGCAACCGACGCCAGCAACAAAACCGCGTCTACATCCGACTTGATGGCCGGTAATCCGAGCTCAAATGCAGCCCGATCAAAAAGCTCGTTCATCTCAAAGGCGTTGAAAGGCGCAGTTTCACCCAGAAGAATAAACAAAGCTGGGCTGTCGAAACCGGACAAAACCATACTCTCTGCCCATTTCACCATCGCCTCGCCCCGACCCTCGTTCAGAAAACGCCACGCAGTAACTTCAGCCGTATAGGGTGCGGAATTTCCGGTCAGCCCCGCCTCAGCCATGTCCCTCTTCCTTGGAGAACATCCCCGCCACCGGCCCGATCACCTTGGTCACCACAGGGATCAGTGCCAGTCCCAGCGCCAGCCCGAACACACCGTCCATGCCGGCCTTGGCAAACCACTCGGTCGCGCCCATCCAGGCCTCCGGCACCGCGTGCCCCGCAGCATAGGCGAGGTCATGAATGTGATGGCCCAGCCAGCCAAAGCCCAGAACCTCCAGCCCGTGCACAATGATCGACCCGCCGACCCAGAGCATGGCGGCGGTCCCCACAACGGACAGGATCTTCAGCAGCACCGGCATGAACCGCACCAGCCCGCGCCCCAGGCCCCGCCCCACAGGTGTCGGCGCGTTCTTGGCCAGAAACAGCCCGACGTCATCCATCTTCACGATCAGCGCCACCGAGCCATAAACCGCCAGCGTCACACCGATGGCCACCACCGCCAGCGTGGCCGCCTGCATCCAAACCGTGGGGGCTTCGATTGCGGCCAGCGCAATGGTCATGATCTCGGCCGACAGGATGAAATCCGTCTTGATCGCACCCTTGATCTTCTGCTCCTCAAGATGGCCGGGATCCTTGATGCTCATGTCTTCATCAATGGCGTGGCTGCCATGGGGAAACATCACGTGAAAGATCTTCTCGGCCCCTTCAAAACACAGGTAGCCGCCGCCCAGCATCAGCAACGGCGTGATGGCCCAGGGCGCGAAATTTGCCAGCAGCATGGCCACCGGCATCAACAGGATCAGCTTGTTGAACAGCGAACCGCGGGTGATGCGCCAGATCACCGGCAGCTCGCGCGCGGGCGCAAAGCCTTGCAGGTATTTCGGCGTCACTGCCGCATCGTCGATGATCACCCCGGCGGTCTTTGCCCCGGCCTTGCCGGCCGCCGCCGCCACATCATCAACCGAGGCCGCAGCCACTTTGGCAATCCCCGCCACATCATCCAGCAGCGCCAGCAATCCGCTCATCGCCCAATACCCTTCGCACGTTCTCAATTGCCCGGCAGCCTAGCGGAATTCACGCTGCCCGCAACCGTTAGCGCCACCGTGAAATCCCGTTAGCGGAACCGGCGCCTTCCGTTATCGAAACCGGCCCCGCCACCGTTAACGCCAACGGTAATGTTTTGCGCTAACATCCTGTATTTGTGCCGCTTTTGCCCTTTTGGGAAAGCCCCTCCCGGCCTATATGAAGCCTCAAGTTCTGCTCGCTTGGAGACTACCTCATGACTATCAAAGTCGGGATCAACGGCTTTGGCCGCATCGGCCGCTGCACCCTCTCTCACATCGCCGCCTCGGGCCGCGACGACATCGAAGTCGTCAAGGTCAACGCCACCGGCCCGCTGGAGACCGCAGCCCACCTGATCAAGTATGACAGCATCCACGGCCGCTTCCCCGGCGAGGTCAGCATCGGCGAGGGCACCATGAACCTGGGCCGCGGCGACATGCAGATGTATTCCACCTATAATATGAACGACCTGGACTGGTCGGGCTGCGATGTGGTTCTGGAATGCACCGGAAAATTCAACGACGGTGAGAAGGCAAAGGCGCATCTTGAGCGCGGCGCCAAGAAAGTGCTGCTGTCCGCACCGGGCAAGAACGTCGACAAGACTATCGTCTTCGGCGTCAACGACAAGGAACTGAAGGCATCGGATACGATGATCTCCAACGGCTCCTGCACCACCAACTGCCTAGCGCCGCTGGCCAAGGTGCTGGATGAATCTTTCGGTATCGAAAGCGGCATCATGACCACGATCCACGCCTACACCGGCGACCAGCCGACGCTGGACCGCCGCC
>CAJXHQ010000199.1 GCA_913054485.1 uncultured Paracoccaceae bacterium | reverse complement strand
AGACAAGGCGTAAGCGGCGATGTTCGATCTTGGCTGGACCGAGCTTCTGGTCATCGGCGTGGTTGCGCTGATCGTTGTCGGGCCCAAGGACCTGCCGGTGCTGTTTCGCAATGTTGGGCGGTTCGTGGGCAAGGCCAAGGGCATGGCGCGCGAGTTCAGCAGCGCCATGAACGAGGCAGCGGATCAGGCGGGCATCAGTGAGGTTCAGAAGGGGCTGAAGGCGGCGGCCAACCCGATGGGCAGCGCCATGGAGGGGTTGAATAAGGCGGCCTCCGACCTGAAGACCTCAATCGACCCCACCAAATTCGACCCTGAGAGCGAGACCGGAAAGCTGGCCGCGGAACGGGCCGAGGACGCAAAAAAGATCCAGGCGGCCACTGCCCGCGCCGCGGCCGAGCGCAAGGCGCGCGAGGCAGAGGCGGCGCTGGCCAAGGCAGATGAGGCAGAGGCGGCGCTGGCAGAGCCCGCAGCCGACGTGCCGGAAGATGAGGCCAAATCATGAGCCAGACGGATGAGATTGACGACACGGCGGCCCCGCTGATTGAGCATCTGACGGAGCTGCGCAACCGGCTTATCCACTGTGTTGCGGCCTTTCTGGTCGGCATGGTGATCTGTTTCACCGTCGCGACGCCGATGTTCAACTTCCTGACTGCGCCCCTGTGCCAGGTGCTGGCCGAGGGCGGGCAGGACTGTGCGCTGATCTTCATCAGCCCGCAGGAAGGCTTCTTTGTAGCCATCAAGATCTCGCTTCTGGGCGGGTTCATCCTGGCGTTTCCCTACATCGGGATGCAGATGTGGCGCTTCGTGGCGCCGGGGCTCTACAAGAGCGAGAAGGGCGCGTTCCTGCCCTTCCTGGTGGCGTCGCCCTTCATGTTCCTTCTGGGCGCAAGCTTTGCCTTCTACGTGGTGACACCTCTGGCCTATGACTTCTTCCTGGGCTTCCAGCAGTTCGGATCGGGCGGCGAGGCCGTGGTGGGCGAACCGGTGAACCAGGGGCTCAGTGTTGTCTTCCTGGGCTCGGCGCAGGAATACCTGAACCTGACGATCAAGTTCATTGTGGCCTTCGGCATGTGCTTTCAGCTGCCGGTTCTGCTGACGCTGATGGGCAAGGCCGGGCTGGTAAGCGCCGAAGGGCTGGGTGCGGTGCGCAAGTACGCCGTGGTGGCCATCCTTGTGCTTGCAGCATTGGTGACCCCGCCGGATGTGATCACCCAGGTGATCCTCTTTGTGGTGGTTTACGGGCTGTACGAGATCTCGATCTTCCTGGTCGGCCGTGTCGAGAAGAAGCGCGAGGCGCAGCTGCGGGCGGAAGGCTACTATGATGACGAGGTCGAGGGCGAGTAAGCCGCTCACCCATCAGAAATCACAAAAGCGCTCCGGGAAACCGGGGCGCTTTTTTTGTGACCTGGCCTTTGCGGCAGGGCGCTTGCAAGCGCCTTGAGTAAGGCGATAAAGGCCCTTTCTTAAGGGCCTTGGCGCGTCGCGCTTGCGGCGGGCGGCCGAACATGGTTTCTGGCCGCAACAAACTGGACGGAGCCCCCATGGATCAGGACGCATTGACCCGCATCGCCGAGGCACTGGAACGGATGGCGCCCGCGCCGCTGGCGGCCCCTGAGTTCTCCGAGGCGCCGGCCTTTGTCTGGCATGTGGAGCCGGACCGGCTTGTACCCGTGGCAGATGTGAGCCGGGTCGATCTGGATCTGCTGGTGGGCATCGACCGCTCCCGTGATACGCTTCTGGACAATACCCGCCGTTTTGCTGCCGGCCATGCGGCGAACAACGCTTTGCTGTGGGGTGCGCGCGGCATGGGGAAATCCTCTCTGGTGAAGGCGATTCACGGCACGCTGGCCGCTGAGTATCCGGCGTTGAAACTGGTGGAGCTGCAGCGCGAGGACCTGCCTTCTGTCGCGCGGCTGCTCAATCACCTGCGCAGCTCGGAGGAACGCTTCATCCTGTTCTGCGACGATCTCTCCTTCAGCCACGACGACCAGCACTACAAGAGCCTGAAGGCAGTATTGGACGGCGGTATCGAGGGGCGGCCGGAAAACGTGGTCTTTTATGCCACCTCCAACCGCCGCCACCTGATGCCGCGCGATATGATCGAGAACGAGCGCTCCAGCGCCATCAACCCCTCCGAGGCGGTGGAGGAGAAGGTCTCTCTTAGTGACCGGTTCGGCCTCTGGCTGGGCTTCCACCCTTGCGATCAGGACGAATACCTGGCGATGATCGAAGGCTATTGCGCGGCCTATGGCGTCGGCGTGGATGCGGACACTCTGCGCGCCGAGGCTATCGAGTGGCAGGCTACCCGCGGCGCGCGATCGGGCCGGGTTGCCTGGCAATTCTTCACGGATCTTGCGGGCCGCCACGGGGTTGCGCTGGGCTGAGGCGGCTTGGGCCATCACCGGGTGCGGCCCGGCCTGCCCCGGCGCCCTACCCGGACAAGGCGCGCTCAGAGTGTTGCCGGCACCCGGTTTTCATCTTTTCCCAAATACTCCCGCCGGAGGCACGGCGGGCCAGCGCCGTTTGCGGTGTTCAGGCCTCAGGCAGCGCCCGGTATCCTTTGACCACCAGCAGCGCGCCTACGCCGAACAGCCCCAGTCCGCTCAGCGCTTCGATGGACAGGCGAGGAGACAGCGTGCGGTTGAAAGCATGCATGGCCGCCAGCGCATAGCCGAGGATAAAGGCGGCATCCAGCGCTACAAAAACCGCGCCATAGACCAGCGATTGCAGAGCTATGCTGTGCCCGGCCGATATGAAGCCGGGGAACAGCGCCACAAAGAAGACAATGGCCTTCGGATTGGTGGCGCAGGCGAAGAAGCCGGCCCAGAACGTGGCCCGCGGCGGGGTGTGCGGAATGGCTTCAGACGGGGCGCGGGCCGCCAGCAGGGATTTCACCGCCATCCAGATCACGAAACAGCCGCCAGCGATCTGCAGCACAGGCAAGATGGATCCGGCGAGGCTGATCAGGGTTTTCAGGCTCGCCGTTGCGATCAGGATATGCAGCACGGTGCCCAGAGCATCACCTGCCACCGTCGTGACAGCGGCACGGGGGCCGAAGCGGACCGCCTGGGCACAGGCCAGCGCCACCGAAGGGCCAGGGGTAACAACGATGATCAGCGTCGCGGTGAGAAAACTCAAAAATAGAAAATGATCCAAAGGAATGCTCCAAAAGGAAAAAGCTGCGCCATAGGGGCGCAGCGGGTTCTCAATCAGCCGGGCGGCAATTGCCCGGCAGGGCAGGGCTACTGCAGATAGGGCAGGGGGTCGACGGACTCAAAACCGTCGCGTACCTCGAAGTGCAGGTAGGGGGTGCTGCCATCGCGGACCTGGGCGATCTTCTGGCCGCGCTTCACCTTGTCGCCTTTGTTCACCGTGATCTGGTCAACGTTGGCATAGACAGTCAGCAGCTTCGAATCGTGGCGCACCACGATGATTGGCACTTTGTTGGCGTCCGCGGTGATTGCCGCCACCGTGCCGCCTTCGGCGGCCTTGACCGGCGCGCCTGCGTCAGCCGCGATATCAATGCCCTCGTTCTTACCCTTCTTGTAGGTGCGCAGGATCTTGCCGCTGACCGGGTAGGACATAGCGGCCGCGCTGGCGCGGGTGGGTTCGGGGACATCCACGGTGGGCAGGCCGGTCTGGGCTTCGGCGGCAGGGGCCACCTTCTCATCCGGCAGCGGCGCCGAGGCGCTGGGGGGCACCGGGGTCGGGCTGCCTTCGCCAGGCGCGGTGATGGCCGAGGCCGCGGGGGCAGCTGCGGCAACCGGCGCCGCGCTCGGCGCGGCCGCGGCCGGAGCCGGGGCGCCCTTCAGCGGGATCAGCAGGTATTGGCCTTCGCGGATCGCAAAATCGCTGCCCAGTCCATTCCATTCGGCCAGGGACTTCACCGGCACCTGGTAGAGGCGGGACACGGTATAGGCGGTCTCGCCGCGTTTCACCTTGTGGCGCAGCGGCTCCGGTCCGTCCTGCACCTGGGCGGGCTGAATCACCTGCGGCTTGGGGGCAGGCTGCAGCTCGGTTGTGGTCACGGAGCCCGGGTTGGGCGAACTGGCGGGCGAATTCTCGATCGCGGAGCCGGCCAGCGCCTCAATATCGACGGATCCGGGGGTCGAGGCGGCCGAAGCCACCGTGTCCGGCGCGCGGCGCGGCAGCACCAGCACTTCACCCTCCCGCAGCCGGTCGCCGGGCTGAACGCCGTTGAACCGGGCGACTTCTTCGGCAGGCAGGCCGATGCGCGCGGCCACATCAGAAACCTTATCGCCGCGGTTTGCGACCGCGACCTGGTAGGTTGGATAGGTGATAAGCCCGCGGTTGTCGGTGGCCGGGCGGGTCACGGTTGTGGCCGCCTGCGCAGCGGCAGCGGTGCTGTTGCCGCCGAAGGTGCCGCGCAGGTCATAATCCAGCCCGTCTTCGCAGGCAGCCAGCACTGCCAGCAGCGGCAGCCCGGCCAGCAGCCGGGCACCGCGCGAACGGCGGGTCATGCGGGAGGTCACTGTCATCTCGCTCTCCTCAATGGGCGCTCTCCCCTGTTTGCCGGGGATGGCTGCGCCGGGCATATCAATAACTGCATGCCCGAATACTCTCCGGGCCTAATCTAGGTGTCTTTACCCAGTCCCTCAAGAAGCGGAACGAAGCGAACCGGGCGCAATTCGTCATATTCAAGGCCGGTTTCAGTCTTGCGGACGCGGATCAGGGTCTGCACCGTGTCCGACTGGCCCACCGGCACCACCATGATACCGCCGGGTTTCAGCTGCGCCAAGAGGGGGCCGGGCGGGTCCTCGGCGGCGGCGGTGACGATGATCCGGTCGAACGGCGCCTGATCCGGCAGGCCGAAACTGCCGTCGCCCACCAGCGAGGTGATATTGGCGAGGTGCAGGGCGTTGAAGGTCTCGCGCGCCTCGCGCACCAGCCGGGCGTGGCGGTCGATAGTATAGACCCGGCGCGCCAGTTTGGAGAGGATCGCCGCCTGGTAGCCTGACCCGGTGCCCACTTCCAGCACCGTATCGCGGGGGCCGGCCTGCAGAGCCTGGGTCATCAGCCCGACAACCGAGGGCTGCGAGATGGTCTGCCCGCAGGAAATCGGCAATGGCGTGTCGTCATAGGCGCGCTCACTGAAAATACCGCGCACGAAGGGGCCGCGGTCTACCGCCTCCATGGCCTCCAGAACCGCCGCATCCGTCACCCCCTTGGAGCGCAGCGCATAGAGGAACTGCATCTTGGTTTCCGGCGACGGTCCGGTGGCCGCGGTCATTCTTCGAGGCCTTTCAACGCCGCGAGAGCCGCATGATCCGTGAGATCGGCGCGCATCGGCGTGACCGAGATATAGCCCTCCAGGTTCACTGCCGCGTCGGATCCGGGTGTCGTCGGGCGGCGCTGATCGCCGCCGAGAATCCAGAGGTACTGCCGCCCCGCCGGGGAGATTTTGGGTTCGGCATGAAAGCCGGTACCGGGGCGGAACCCTTGCGTGGCGGCACGCACGCCCTTCACCGCATCCGCCAGCACCGGCGGGAAGTTAATGTTGTAGAACAGCCGGTAGTCGTCCTGATCCTGCGGCATGGTGTTCAGGATTTTGCGCACCAGCGCCGCGCCATGCACTGCGGCGGCTTCAAAGGGGGTGTCGCTGTCCTTGTTGCCCGGGCCGAAATACTGGCTCAGCGCCATCGCCGGAATACCCTGCAGCGCGGCTTCCATTGCCGCACCAAGGGTGCCGGAATAAAGCGCATTCTCGGCCGAGTTGTTGCCGCGGTTGACCCCCGACAGAACCAGGTCCGGGGCCTCCTCCATCACCACATGCAGCCCTGCCAGAACGCAATCGGCCGGAGAGCCCTCTGCGGCCCAGCGGCGCGCGCCGAGGCGCGACATCATGGTCGGCTTGGTGTAGCTGATGCAATGGCCAACGCCGGATTGCTCAAAGGCGGGTGCCACAACCCAGACTTCACCCTTGGGGCCGGCAAGCTCGGTTGCAATATCTTCCAGCACCTTCAGCCCCGGAGCGCTGATGCCGTCGTCATTGGTGATCAGGATGCGCATGTTCCGCCCTTTTGCCCGTCAGATAACCCTTTCGGGTTTCGCTCTGAATAGGCCGCGGCACGGCTGCGGGCAAGTATCACAGGCCTGCGTTGCGCACAGACGCGCGTATTGTGTCCGCATTGTGTCCCCCGTGCCGGCACCGGGGCGCTGGATCCTTTTCATTTGGATGGAAATATCCC
>CAJXHQ010000198.1 GCA_913054485.1 uncultured Paracoccaceae bacterium | reverse complement strand
GGGCGCATCCACCAGCCGCAACAGGTAATGGTTGCCCGGCTTGGCGGCAAAGGCATCAAGGTTCTGCTTGCCAATCGCCAGAAAGACGCGCGCGCCGTCCTTTGGCAGCGCCGCGACCGCGCCGGCGATGTCCGCCACATGGGTCCAGTTGTCCCCTTCACCGGCCTGCCACGGCTGCCGCTCAAAAGCGGCCAGTGCAACGCCGACGCGCGCGCAGGCCTGCACGGCATTGGTGCTCATCTGGGCCGCAAAGGGGTGCGTGGCGTCAACTACATGGGTTATGGATTCGCGGCGCAGGTAATCCGCCAGGCCGTCGATACCGCCAAACCCGCCCACCCGCATGGGCAGCGGCTGGGCCACCGGGCTGTTCGTGCGGCCCGCGTAGGAGAACAGCGCATCCGCGCCGGCGCCGGCCAGGGCCTCGGCCAGCCGCGAGGCCTCAGTAGTGCCGCCCAGAAGAAGGATGCCTGTCATGTCTGATCCCTGGCTTTCGATCATCGGTTTGGGCGAAGATGGCCTTGGCGGGCTGACGGATGCAAGCCGCAAAGCATTGCAAGACGCGGAAATCATCTTCGGCGGCCCGCGCCATCTGGAGCTGGCTGCGGCCGGAGCCAAGGGCCGCCCCTGGCCGGTGCCCTTCTCCATCGCGCCGGTGCTGGAGATGCACGGCCGCAAGGTCGCCGTGCTGGCCTCGGGCGATCCCTTCTGGTTTGGCGCAGGCGGCGCGCTGATGCGCGAATTGAACGCCGATGAGTGGATCTCTCACCCGGTGCCGTCAGTCTTTGCACTGGCCGCCAGCCGCATGGGCTGGAAACTGGAGGAAACCCTCTGCCTCGGCCTGCATGCCGCACCATACGAGCAGATGATGCCGCTCTTGCACCCCGGCCAGCGTCTCCTCTGTACCCTGCGCGACGGCGCTGCCGCGGGTGAGCTGGCGGAGTGGCTGACGGCACAAGGCTTCGGAGCATCGGCACTGACCGTGCTGGAATGCCTCGGCGGCCCGCGCGAGTTGGTCCGCCGAGCCGCCACAGAGAACTTCACCCTTCGGGAGGTGCGAGCTCCGGTCGCAGCCGCCATCTCCGTTGCAGGCCAGTCCGGCTTGCCGCAGGCCTCGGGCTTGCCGGATGAGACCTTCGACAATGACGGCCAGATCACCAAACGCCCGGTGCGCGCGCTGACCCTCTCGGCGCTGGCGCCGCGTCCCGGCGAGCTGCTGTGGGACATCGGCGGCGGCTCCGGATTCATTTCCGTCGAATGGTGCCTTGCGGCGTGTGGCGCGCGTGCGATTACCTTTGAACCCCGCGAAGGCCGGCTGAAAAACATCCGCGCCAATGCCGCAAAATTCGGCCTCTCGCACCGGATGAAACCCGTTCATGGAAAGGCCCCCGCAGTGCTCGACGGCTTCGAGCTGCCCGCGGCAGTCTTCATCGGCGGCGGCGGCTCGCAGGCATTGCTGGACCACCTGTGGGACATCCTCCCCGAGGGCACGCGGCTGGTGGCCAATGGTGTGACGCTGGAGACCGAGACCCTGCTGATGAACGCCCATTCCCGGCGCGGCGGCCAGCTGATGAAGGTTGAGATCGCCGAGGTCTCCCCGCTCGGCTCCATGCGTGGCTGGGAGCGTGCGCGGCCCGTCATCCAGTGGAGCGTCACGTGATGAAGATCGCAGGCATCGGACTGCGCGCTGCGGCCACGCTGGCGGATTTGCAGCAAGCGCTTGAGCTGGCCGGCTGCCCGCGCCCCGATGCGCTGGCGACGCTCACTGCAAAGGCCGAAAAGCCGCAGATCAAGGCCCTGGCCGAGACACTGAGCATTCCGGTTCTGAAGCTGGAAGAAGATGATATTTCGGGCATACCCACCCTCACTTGCTCCCCCCGCATCAAAGCGCGTTTCGGCACTGGTTCAGTGGCCGAGGCGGCCGCTCTGGCGGCTGGCGGGACAGGTGCACGGCTGATATGCCCCCGGGTTAAAACGACAAATGGCCTCGCCACGGCGGCGATTGCCGAAAGGACTGCATCATGACCGTTCACTTCATCGGCGCCGGCCCCGGCTCTTCCGATCTGATCCCCCTGCGTGGCCGCGCCCTGATCGCCGCCTGCCCTGTCTGCCTCTATGCGGGCTCGCTGGTGCCTGACGCGCTGCTGGAGCACTGCCCCGAAGACGCGCGGGTGGTGAACACCGCCGCTATGTCGCTGGATGACATCGTCGGTGAGATCAAAGCCGCGCACGCAAAAGGCCAGGACGTGGCCCGGCTGCACTCAGGCGACCTGTCGGTCTGGTCCGCCATGGGCGAGCAGATCCGCCGTCTGAAAGCAGAAGACATCCCCGTCAGCGTCACGCCGGGCGTGCCGTCTTTTGCTGCTGCTGCCGCCTCGCTGGGGACAGAACTTACCCTGCCGGGCCTCGGCCAGTCGGTTGTGCTGACCCGCACGCCGGGGCGGGCGTCGTCGATGCCCGAAGGGGAGTCTCTGGCGAATTTCGCCAAGACCGGCACCACGCTGGCGATCCATCTGTCGATCGGCAATCTGGACAACGTGATCGCGGACCTCACGCCCCATTACGGCGCGGATTGCCCGGTGGCGGTGGTCTACCGCGCCAGCTGGCCGGACGAGCGCATCATCCGCGCCACGCTGGAGACCTTGAAGGACGCGCTGGACGAAAGCATCTCGCGCACCGCGCTGATCCTGGTGGGGCCGGTGCTGAAGGGCGAGGGGTTCGACGAAAGCTGCCTCTACTCCAAGGATTACGACCGCCGCTACCGCCCACAGACGGCGGACAGCCCCTGGTCCAGCTGGAGCCACGGCGATGACTAAGGTGCAGTACAGTAAGGCCGCGCCCGCCCGAGGGGGGTGCGAACGCACCCGCCTGGGGGGCGGGCGGGTGCGGCCTGGGCCTCAAGCGGCCCAGGCAGAAGGATGACCGATATGACCAAAATTGCCCCCGGCCTGATGATCTCGGCCCCCGCTTCCGGCACCGGCAAGACCACCGTGATGCTGGGCCTCCTGCGCGCCCTGGCCGAAGATGGCCTCACCGTGCAGCCTTACAAGAGCGGCCCGGATTACATCGACCCTGCCTTCCATCTGGCAGCCGCGAAACGCGCCTCTTTCAACCTTGATACCTGGGCGATGGACGCACATCTTCTGGACGCGGTCACCGCACAGGCGCAGGGCGCTGAGATCTGCATCGGCGAAGGCTCCATGGGGCTTTATGACGGCGTGGCCACCCGCGGCCAAAGCGGCTTTGGCTCCAGCGCCGAAACCGCCAAGCGCATGGGCTGGCCGGTCATTCTGGTGGTTGATGTGGGCGGACAGGCGCAATCTGCGGCCGCCACAGCGCTTGGCTTCAAGAACTATGATCCCGAGGTGCCCTTTGCAGGTGTGATCCTCAACCGCGTTGCCAGCCCGCGCCACGAACGCCTCACCCGGCTGGGCATGGAACGTGCGGGCGTCAAAGTGCTGGGCTCGCTGCCCCGGCGCGGTGATCTGGCGCTCCCGGAACGCCACCTGGGCCTCATTCAGGCGGTGGAGCACCCCGACCTGGAGGCCGCCATTGCAGGCTACGCCGCCTTCCTGCGTGAAAACGTGGACTTGGAGGCCATCAAGGCAGCCGCCCTTTCCGGACCGGCCCCGGCACCGCAAGCGCTGCCGAAACCGCCTGCCCAGCGCATCGCGCTGGCACGCGATGCGGCGTTCTCCTTCACCTATCCGCATCTGCTGACAGGCTGGCGCGCGGCGGGCGCGGAAATCCTGCCCTTCTCGCCGCTTGCCGATGAAGCCCCGGCAGCAGACGCCGATCTGGTCTGGCTGCCCGGCGGCTATCCTGAGCTGCATGGCGGCACGCTGGCAGCGGCGGAAACCTACCGCGCGGGCCTGCGCAAACATGCCGAGACCAAACCGGTGCACGGCGAATGCGGCGGCTACATGGCCCTTGGCGAAGCGCTGATCGACAAGCAGGGCAACCGCCACCAGATGGCCGGGCTGCTGGGGCTTGTGACATCCTACGAGAAGCGCAAGTTCCACCTCGGCTACCGCCGCGCGGTTCTGGGCGCCTCCATGCCCGGATTTGATGCCGGCAGCGCCTTGCGCGGGCATGAGTTCCACTATTCCACCATCCTGGACGAACCGGACGCGCCCTTGGCCCGCGTCATGGATGCCGATGGCAACCCGGTGCCCGAGACCGGCTCCATCAAGGGTCATGTCACCGGCACCTTCTTCCACCTGATCACCGGAGAGACGCAATGAGCGGCTTTGTCTCCTTCGTGTCCTCCGGCCCCGGCGATCCGGAGCTGCTGACCGTGAAAGCCGTCAAACGGCTGGAGGCGGCGGATGCGGTGCTGTTTGATGATCTGTCCTCCGGCCCGATCCTCGGCTGCGCCCGAGAGGACGCAGACCTTGTAGGCGTCGGCAAACGGGCGGGGCGCCCCTCGCCCAAGCAGGACCACGTAAGCCGCCTTCTGGTGGATTACGCCAAGAGCGGCCAGAAAGTGGTGCGGCTGAAATCTGGCGATTCCGGCGTCTTCGGACGGCTGGAGGAGGAGATCACCGCCCTGCGTGCCGAAGGCATCGGATATGAGGTCATTCCCGGCGTCACCGCCGCTTCCGCCGCCGCAGCTGCCGCGGGCATTCCTCTGACCCGGCGTCTGACCGCGCGGCGGCTGCAGTATATCACCGGCCACGATGTGACCGGCGGGCTGCCCGAGGATCTGAACATGGCCGCGCTGGCAGATGCCACCGCCACCACTGTGGTCTATATGGGCAAACGCACCTTCGCGGGGCTTGCCGGGCTGCTGATGGAAAACGGCCTGCCGCCGGAAACCCCGGCCCTGCTGGCCACCGGTGTCTCTACCCCCGGTCAGACCCTTGCCCGCCACACGGTGGGCGAGTTGCCAAAGCTGCTGCCAGCGATAGAGACCACGGCCCCGGTGCTGATCCTCTATGGCCCTCTGGCAGAGCCTGAATAAGTGGTCCTGGCGGGGCTTATTCGCCCGGAATGCCGCCGCGGCTGATCATCCGGTCCGAGATCGCCTCGAAGGCACGGCGCCAGAGCGCCAGCAGCTCTGGCGTTGCTTCATCGCCCAGTTCCGTGGCGATAGTCTCGATCAGCGCTTCTTCCATGGGGGCAAAATGCGCCGCGTGCACGCCGAGCGAGGCGTGTTTCGCGCCCAGTTCGCGGAACTGCGTGTCCACCGCGTCTTCATCCCTGAGCCGGGCCAGCACGACCCCCAGAGTGGTCATGAACTTCATGCCCTGCCCGGACAGATCCTCGCGGAACAGCACCTTGAGCTGCGGCGCATGGGCAAACAATGCCTCGTAGAAGTCTTCCGGATGTTTGGCGATGCCGGTTCTTAGTTTCTCAAAGCTGTCTTCCAGCTGTTTCAGGTCCTGGTCGGAAAATCCCATATCTTTCTCCTTCGATGCGCGCGTCCTCCGTCTTTGGAAAGGCCATGAGTATAGCACAAAAAGGGAAACCCGTCGAAAGTGGGGCGCAAATCCATCCGGGGTAAAGCGTCGCATCCGGGCCGGAAATGGCGTGCAGGTGTGATTGACAGGCCTGCGCAGCCCATGAGACCTAGCGCGCAGCCCTTGCAGCGCGCTTTGCCTGCCTCCAGAAGGGAGCGAACCAATTCGGAAAGGCCCCGGCACATGATCGAACTCTCCCTGATCGGCATCGGCACCGGCAACCCGCAGCACCTGACGCTGCAGGCGGTGGAGGCGCTGAATGCCTGCGATCTGATCCTGATCCCCAACAAGGGCGCCGGGAAGGATGATCTCGCCGGGTTGCGGCAGGAGATCTGCACCCAGCTGCTGCGCGCGCCGGGACCGAAGATCGTCGAATTTGCCCTGCCCGTGCGCGACCCGGCCATTCAGGACTACAAGGAACGGGTCGACCATTGGCACGATGCGATTGCCCGGATCTGGACCGAAACACTGGAAGCCAATCTACCGGCGGGCGGCAAGGCAGGGTTCCTGGTTTGGGGCGACCCGTCGCTCTATGACAGCACCATGCGCATCGCCTCGCGCCTGACGGATATTCAGGTTTCCGTGGTTCCCGGCATCACCTCGATCCAGGCGCTGACCGCGGCCCATGCCATCCCGCTGAATGAGATCGGCGAGGCGGTTACCATCACCACCGGGCGGCAATTGCGCGAGCAGGGCTGGCCAGACAGTGCTGAAACGCTGGTGATCATGCTGGACGGCGAGTGTTCCTTCC
>CAJXHQ010000197.1 GCA_913054485.1 uncultured Paracoccaceae bacterium | reverse complement strand
CGTCCTGGAGCCGCCCGCAGAACCGCAGGAAGCCCCGCTGCAGGCTCAGCTGGACCTCAGCACGCCGGAACCGGACCCGGAACCAGAGCCGGACACCAACGGGCCCGACACTCTGGTCGAAGACGTGCTCGCCGCGGAGCCCGACAGCCCCGCTGCTGATCAGCTGGACACGGTGCCCTTGCCGGAACCGGCTCCTGCCGCGGTCGAGCCCGAGGCCGCCGCACCCGCCGAAGCCATCCGGGAAGAGCCCCAGCTTGCGGCCGGGGTAGCCCTTGCGCCCCAGCAGAGCCTCGGGAGCGGGCCTGGCGAACTGCCGGCCCCTGCCGGTGCCCACCTGCTGGCGCGGCTGCCCAAAATCTCTCATATCCCGGCCCCGGTACGCGACGAGGTCGAGGCCTGCGCCGCCGAGTTGCGCGCTTGGCTGAAGCGGCACTAAATTTTTGCCAAGGGCGGAAAAAATCCCAGATTGCCTCTTGTGCCTGCCCGGAAAACCAGTAGAACGCTCCTCAGAACGGGCTATGGCGCAGCCTGGTAGCGCGTCCGTCTGGGGGACGGAAGGTCGCAGGTTCGAGTCCTGCTAGCCCGACCAAACAAAAACGCCCGGGTGTGAAAACACCCGGGCGTTTTGTCTATCTGCGGGGTCTTTTCGCACCTTTGCGAATTGCCTCCGCCACGTAAATCAGCGAGCATCAGCCAAACTGCGCGATGCCGGAGGAGAGCGGTGATGACAGGGGTTCTGCCAAGCCAAGCCATTGAAAAGATGCTGGAAGACGGTGTTATCACACTGGACCGGCCGCTGGTCGAAGGCCAGGTGCAACCGGCCAGCCTGGATCTGCGGCTTGGCACTGTCGCTTACCGCGTACGCGCGTCCTTCCTGGCCGGACAGGGCCGAAGCGTTGCTGAACGGCTGGAAGAATTTGAGATGCACCGCATCGACCTCAGCAGCGGAGCGGTGCTGGAAAAGGGCTGTGTCTACGTGGTGCCGCTGATGGAGGGCCTCGCCCTGCCCGGCGATGTCTCTGCGGTGGCAAATGCCAAATCCTCTACCGGGCGGCTCGACCTTCTGACCCGCACCATCACCGACGGCGGTGAAGAATTTGACCGCATCAAGCCGGGTTATGCCGGGCCGCTCTACGCTGAAATCTGCCCGCGATCCTTCTCGGTTCTGGTGCGCCCGGGCATGCGGCTGAACCAGATCCGCTTCCGCCAAGGCCAGGCGGTGCTGTCCGATGCCGAGCTGACCGCCCTGCACACATCCTCCCCGCTGGTGGACGGTGAAGCAGTCATTGAGGACGGACTGGGCTTCTCGGTGGATCTGAAACTGCCCGGCAGCACGCTGGTGGGCTACCGCGCCAAGCCGCACACCGGGGTGATCGACCTGGAGCGCATCGGCGAATACGATCCGCAGGACTATTGGGAAGAGGTCCACAGCCAGGACGGGCGCATCATCCTGGACCCCGGCGCCTTCTACATCCTGGTGAGCCGCGAAGCGGTGCATATCCCGCCCGCATATGCCGCCGAAATGGCGCCTTACCTGGCCATGGTCGGGGAATTCCGGGTGCATTACGCCGGCTTTTTTGACCCCGGCTTCGGCCATGACGCCGCCGGCGGCACTGGTTCGCGCGGGGTGCTGGAAGTGCGCTGCCACGAGGCGCCTTTTGTGATGGAGCACGGGCAGGTTGTCGGGCGGCTGGTCTATGAGCGGATGGCAGAAGAGCCGCAGCAGCTCTATGGCGCGGGCATTGCTTCGAACTACCAGGGCCAGGGTCTGAAACTGTCGAAACACTTCAAAACGCCAGGCTGACGCAGGTCAATGGTACCAGGAAGCCCTGGATCAGGTCAGGGACAGTTCACCATGTTCAGAAGCGGCCGATCTTGCGAACCATGCGCATCTGCTGTTTCATCCGCTTCTTGTCGGTACCGGGACCTGCACCGCCTTTGGACTTGCTCCGGCCGGCTGCGGCATCAATCCCCTTGTCCACTGCGGCATTGACCGCGCGGCGGGTGATCTGGCGGATCACCATATTGATCAGGCTGTTCATGTTCATGGGGCATCCCCTTTTCAGATCTGCTCCGGGTTAACAAAGAATTGCGCCGACATTGAGGCACCTAGTCCTCGAACAACTCGGGCTGATCCTCGTCCTCGTCCGGCTCATGGCCGCCAAGCGGCACTGCACCGGGTGGCGGGCGGTTTTCCAGCAGCCCCGCGGCGCGCAGCTCTTTCAGTCCCGGCAGATCACGGGCGCTTTCCAGGCCGAAATGATCCAGGAACTGCGGTGTCACCACAAAAGTGACCGGACGGCCGGGAGTCATTTTACGCCGCCCGAGCCGGATCCACTCCATCTCCAACAGCTGGTCGATGGTGCCGCGGGATACCGAGACACCGCGGATCTCCTCGATCTCGGCACGGGTGACCGGCTGGTGATAGGCAATGATCGCCAGGGTCTCGATGGCCGCACGGCTGAGCTTGCGGGCCTCTGTTGTTTCCTTCTGCATCAGGAACCCGAGGTCCGGCGCAGTGCGGATCGCCCAGGCATCGCCGACGCGCACCACATGCACGCCGCGCCCCTCGTAGCGTTTCCTCAGGTGCTCCAGCGCCGCGCCAGGGTCACAGCCATGGGGCATCCGCACTTCCAGGTCGCGCACCGTCACCGGCGTAGCACTGGCAAAAAGCACTGCCTCGACCATGCGCTCCTGCTCGGCAAGCGGCGGGGCTTCGAACAGGCTGTCTGCGGCGCTGTCCTGAGGCATCGGGTGATCCTCCATCAGCTGTCCTCTTCTAGGCTGCGCAACTGGATCGGCGCAAAAGTGTCAGTCTGGCGGACCTCCAGCTTGCCCTCCTTGGCAAGCTGGAGGGCAGCGGCAAAGGTAGCAGCGGTGGCCGAGCGGCGCTTCACGGGGTCGCTGTGCCAGCCGTCCGGCAGGTAGCTGAGAATATCGGTCCAGCCGCCAGTGAACCCCAGAAGGCCGCGCATACGCTCCAGCGCCTCCTCCATGGTGAAGACGCTCTCGCGGTCCAGCACGAAGGGCCGGAAATCATCACGGGTGCGGATCCGGGCGTAGCCCTGCATCAGGTCCAGAAGCGAGGCGGAATACTGCACGGTGCTGATGCGGGTCATGTTCTCCGCTTCGCCGCGGGCAAAGAAATCACGGCCCAGCCGGTCGCGCCCCATCAGCCGCGCAGCAGCGTCGCGCATCGCCTGCAAACGCTCCAGCTGAAAGGCCAGATGCGCGGCCAGTTCGTCCCCCGAGGGGCCCTCGTCGCCCGGTTCCGGCGGCAGCAGCAGGCGGGATTTTAGAAAGGCAAGCCAGGCCGCCATCACCAGGTAATCGGCGGCCAGCTCAATGCGCAGCTCCTTGGCCTTCTCCACAAAGACCAGATACTGGCGGGCCAGTTCCAGGACGGAGATCTGCCGCAGGTCCACCTTCTGGGTGCGAGACAGGGTCAGCAGCAGATCAAGAGGGCCCTCAAAACCCTCAACATCCACGATCAGCGCTTCGGCCGCCAGCCGCTCCGCCACCGAGGTGTCCTGCTCTTCAAAGAGGTTTTCAGCCATATACCTCACCGCCCATAAGGGCAGATAGTTCAGCCTCGGCCGCCTGAATGTCAAGTTCGGCCGGGGCTTTGCGCGCTGCCAGCGCCCGTTCGGCGCGGGTTTGGGCTGCGGCGCTCATCTCTCCGGCCGCTTCAGCGGCGGCCTTGCGCATCTCGAAGGAGGCATTGCACAGCAGTACAACGTCGCAGCCGGCATCCAGCGATTGCCGCGCGATCTGCGGCGGCGTGCCGGACAGGGCCTTCATCGAGATGTCATCGGTCATCACCAGCCCGTCAAACCCGATGTCCTTCCGGATGAGCTCCATCATACGCGGCGAAAGCGTGGCAGGCAGGCTGTCCAGCGCCTCGTAGACCAGATGCGCGGTCATGCCGAGGGGGATATCATTCAGTGCCCGGAAGACGGCGAAATCGCTGTCCTGCAGGGACTTGGCGTTTGTGGTGACGCAGGGCAAGCCATAGTGGCTGTCCGCGGCGGCCCGGCCGTGGCCGGGAATGTGTTTCAGCACCGGCAGCACGCCGCCGTCCAGATGCGCCTGCGCAACGGCGCGCGACAGGCGCACCACGGTATCGCGGTCCGTACCGTAGCAGCGGTTCTTCAGGAACTCATGGGTGCCATCGCCAGCGATATCGGCCAGCGGCGCGCAGTTGCTGTCTATGCCAAGGCCATGCAGCTCATCTGCGATCAGCCGGTAGCGCAGGTACATGGCGCGCTCGGCCCCCTGACCGGCCCGCACCGCATGGTCCAGCGGCGGAAGCCACTGGCGCGCCAGCGGCGGACGCAGCCGCTGTACGCGGCCGCCTTCCTGGTCAATGGTGATCAGGCAGTCACGCCCGGTGGCGTCGCGGAAATCAGCGCATAAAGCCCGGACCTGGTCCGGGCTTTCAATATTGCGGGCAAAGAGGATGAAGCCAAAGGGGTCGGTGTCGCGGAACAACGCCTTCTCATCCGGCGACAGGCGCAGCCCTTCGGCGTCCAATATGGTGGCGCCATAGGCCATCAGCGGGTGGTCACCGGGATACAGTCTGCACGTCCAGCCACCAGAGCCGAACAGAACCGGCGCGCATCCGCCAGATCATTGAAGCCCATCACGCGCAGGCGGTAGAAGATCCGCCCGCCGCTTTCGGCCCGCTGGATCACGCGCTGCTTGCCGTCCAGGAAATCCGGGAACTTGCCATAGATGCGGTCCCATTCGGCGCGGGCCACATCAGCGCTTTCATAAGCGCCGAGCTGGGCCAGGCGGGTGCCGGCAGCCAGGCTGGTCGCATCCACTTCCAGAGTGGCACGGCCCTGACCGGGTTTGGCAGTATCGGCGGCCGGCGCAAACCGTGCCGGACGCGCCACCGGGCGCAGCGAGCGGGCCACTCCGGGCACATTATGCAGCGCCGGGTCGACGGCCAGCGGCACAACCGCGGGCACCGGCTTCAGCGGCGCGGGCGGAACAATCGCCGGAATCGCAGCTGCAGAGGCCAGCTGCACAGAGCCGTCAGCATCAGTACCCTCAGGGGCAACTGCGGGAGCGGCCAGCGGCTCCAGCGGTTCTGCGTCCTTGGTCAGCTCCGCGACCAGAGCATCGATCTGCCCCTGCTGCAGAACCTTCTCATCCTGCCGACCTGCCGCAGCCGCATCCGCGTCAGGCAGCGCCGCCGCCAGGGTTTCAATCTGTGTGAGGCCTTTCAGCGGCTCGTCCTCGTCGGTGACGCCAACGCCTTCGGGCGCCAGCACCAGCCGTTCGGCCGGGGCTTCCGCGCCGCCGGTCGCCGCCACGGCATTCACCGCCAGCCCCTGATGCGAGGCATCTTCTCCGCCGGGGTTTTCGGGCTGCACCCGCATCGGGCCTTCCACAGCGCGCACAACCGGCACGCCGCTGATATCACGGGAGATCAGCTCGTAGCTCCAGATGCCCACACCGGCGATCAGCGCCAGCGATGCCACTGCCCCAAGCATACCTGCAAAATTGCCGAGCCGCGCGCGCAGCGGTACTGCCGCAACTGATGCAACCGGTTCGGGCTGCGGTTCATCATATCCGTAATATGCCTCCGGTGCATCATCATGCGCCGGGTACTGATAGGGCTGGTATTGCCGGTAAGAGGCCTCGCCCGCTTGGGACGCGCCGCCTTGGGGGTAATAGGCCGGAATCGATCCGGCCTGCGCATTATACGCCATATCCGCCTCACTGCCCTGCGATGCGGTACGGTCCGCATTCCTCGGGTCTCTGAACTGCCTCTAGCCGACGGTTCGGGCGGTATTGATTACCGCATCTCCTCTGCCGGTTTCACCCCAAGAATACCAAGACCGGCGGAAATGACAACGGAAACAGCACGCGCCAACGCCAAATTGGCCAGTGTTGCGGTTTCGCTGCTCTCATTAACAAAACGTAAATCGTCATTGGTCTTGCCGAGATGGTAGAGCCCGTGCAGATCCGACGCCAGGTCGTAGAGATAGAAGGCCACCCGGTGCGGTTCATTGGTGCGGGCGGCGATTTCCACCAGCCGCGGCCATTCGGCAAGTTTCCGCGCAACCGCCTGCTGCGCCTCATGTTTCAGGAGGCTGAGGTCAGCAGCAGCAAACCCGGCGTCATCCGCCGCAATCCCGGCTTCCGCAGCCTTGCGCAGTGTCGAGCAGATCCGCGCATTGGCGTATTGCACGTAGAAAACCGGGTTGTCCTTGGACTGTTCCAGCACCTCGTCGAAATCAAAATCCAGCGGC
>CAJXHQ010000196.1 GCA_913054485.1 uncultured Paracoccaceae bacterium | reverse complement strand
CTGGCCGATCGCGTAGTTCGACACCACCGGTTCCGGCATGCCAAAGGTCGGCGCGCCGGACTTCAGCGACATGGAGCTGAGGAAGTTGCCCAGCACAAAAGGTGCGCCGGGGCGGACCAGCTGGGCAAAGGCACAGGCCATCATCGCCTCGGCCATGGCCTGCGCGACGGACGCTGCGGTGGAGACCGGCCCCATCGCGCCGGTCAGGATGAAGGGCACCACCACGATGCCCTGGCCGCGGCCGCAGTAGACGCGGATCGCCTCACTGACCACCTTGTCCACCAAGAGCGGCGAGTTGGTGTTCACATTGCCCATGATGACGCAGTTGTTATCCATCACCTCGCGCCCGTGCAGGATCTCGGCCATATCAACGCTGTCCTGCGCGCGGGACATCTCGGTGATGGCGCCCAGATGCGGCTTGTCGCTGAGCGTCATATGCGCCAGCACCATGTCCAGATGGCGCTTGGAGACAGGCACATCACATGGCTCGCAGATCACCAGCCCGGTGTGGTGCAGGTTGGGGTGCAGATAGGCCAGCTTCAGCAGCTTCTCAAAACTTTCCATATCGCCATAGCGCCGCCCGCCGGCCAGGTCGCGCACAAAGGGCGCGCCATAAATCGGTGCAAAGACCTGGTTGTTGCCGCCGATGGTGACCGAGCGCTCCGGATTGCGGGCCACTTGCGTGAATTCACGCGGGGCCTTGGCGCAGAGGCTGCGGATCCACTGGGCGTCGGCACGCACCGTGTCGCCCTCGATCCGGGCGCCGGCCTCTTTCCAGATGCGCAGCGCTTCGGGATCGTCGCGGAAGGCGATGCCGACATCCTCAAAAATCCAATCGACCTGGGCTTCCAGCTTCTCGATCTGCGCCTCGTCCAGCACGTCGAAATGCGGCAGCACGCGTTTGATATAGGGCGAGGCGGGGGCGCCTGCCGGTGTGGTCTGTCTGTCGCGCGAGGCGCGGGCGCGTCGGGCCATGCGGGGCTCTCCAGTTTCAGGGTCTGGCAAATGCTAGAAGCGAAACCGGGGCTTGTGACGGTTGAAAATTCTGATCACTTGGATAAGTCTGGCTTATGCAAGAACTTTGGAAACTCCTCACCAGTCCGCGCCATCTGATCGTCTTTGAGGCTGCCGCGCGCCATGCCTCCTTCACCCGTGCCGCCGCTGAGCTGAACGTGCAGCAGCCTGCGGTCAGGGCCGCCATCAAGCAGATGGAGGAATCGCTGGGGGTGATCCTGTTCCACCGCAGCCATAGAAAGGTGGTGCTGACCAAGGCAGGAGAAAGGCTTTTTGCTGATGTTTCCATAGGGTTGGACCATATCTTGAGCTCGGCACGGGGGATATGGCAGCGCGGTCAGAACGATCACGTGACGCTGTCTGTCTCGACAGCCTTCGCTTATTACTGGATGGTGCCGCGGCTGGAGGATCTGCACGCAGCACATCCGGATGTTGACCTGCGGTTGCAGACCAGCGACCGGGAACCGGATATCGATGCAGAGGGAATCAGTCTTGCCATAAAACGGGGCGATGGCAATTGGCCGGGGGTGCACTCCGCCCTGATCGCGCCGGAAGTGATCTATCCCATTGCCAGCCCGCAGGTGATGGCGGCGGCTGTGAACCTTTTGTCAGTGCCGAACCTGCTGCACGAGCGGCTGATCCATCTGGAAGAACCCGTGCGCGAACGGCCCACATGGGGGCAGTGGTTCGCGCATTTCGGAGTCACAGAGCGGGAGCCAAAGGCCGGCCTGCGTCTGAACGATTATGCGCTGGTTTTGCAGGCCGCGATGGCGGGCGAAGGCATCGCCTTCGGCTGGAAGCATGTCACCACGGGGCTGATTGAACAGGGGCTTCTGGCGGCGCGGCCGGAGTGGAGCTGGGACACCGGTAAAGGCTTCTACCTGGTCTGGTCAAAAACTACGCCGCTGATCCCGCAGGCCGAACGGGTGCGCGACTGGATGATCGCCACGGCGGCGGCTCAGGGCTGAATTTCCTTGCCTGCCCAATCAAATACCTTGCCGCTGTCGGCAGGGGTCAGGCCGGCGATGACGGCCGTCAGACAGGCGCTTGCGTGCTCCGGCGTGAACAGCTGGCCTTCCGGCACATTGCTGCGGAAAGGTTCCGACAGGGCGGTGCGCACGGTTCCCGGGTGCAGTCCCGCGCTGATGAACTCGGCGCTGATACGCGCCTGTTCCACGGCATAGTTGCGCAGCAGCATGTTGAGCGCCGCCTTAGACGCCCGGTAGGCATGCCACCCACCGAGCTTGTTGTCCGAGACAGAGCCGACGCGGGCTGACAGGGCGGCAAAGACCGCGCGGCGGTTGCGCGGCATCAGGGGTATCAGGTGTTTCGCCACCAGCGCCGGCCCGATGGTATTGACCGCAAAGAGACGGCGGAAGGCATCCGCGGATTGATGCTTCAAGGTCTTTTCCGGCTGAAGGCCGGGCCCGTTTGACAGCACACCGCTGGCCACAATCACAAGATCCGGGTTGGAGAAGGCCCAGGCCAGACGTGAGATGTCGCGCTCCTGGGTGATGTCGGCGCGGTGTTCCTGTACCTTCGGGCTCTCGAAAAACCCCGGCCGCCTGCTTATGGCGTGCACGTGCTCCACCGATGGCAAGTCTGCGTAAAATCGGGTCAGCGCCGCGCCGATGCCGCCGGTGGCGCCGAAAATGACAACTTCACGCGGGTCCGGCGGCATCGGAGTTCTCCTTCACCTGAAATAGCCGCAGGAACAATCCGCGCGGCAGGAAGCGGCCGAGGGTGAAAATCCAGGCGAAAGGAGCCGGGAAGCTGGTGCGGAAACGGCCGCTTTCGATGGCGCGGATCGTGCGCGCGGCGGCGGCTTCGGGTGTCTGTATCTGCGGCATGCCAAAGTGGTTCTTGGCGGTCAGCCGGGTCTCGATAAAGCCGGGATTGACCAGCTGCACCGAGACGCCGGTGCCACGCAGGTCGGCCTGCATGTTTTCACCCAGATGCATCAGCGCTGCTTTGGAGGATCCATAGCCGATCGCCCCCGGCAATCCGGTGAACCCGGCGAGCGAGCCGATCAGCACAATGCGGCCATGGTCCGCGGCCACAAAGCGCGGCATGATTTGCCCCAGCACGCGGACCGCGCCCATGTAGTTGACATCGCATATCTTTTCCGCTGCCGCCGCGTCCCAGTTCCGGGCTGTCAGCGGTTCGTACAGCCCGGCGCAGTAGATCATGCCGTCAACCGGCCCGATGGCCTGCGCGGCCTGTCTGGCTTCGTCTGAGCTGGTCACATCCATCTGCAGCGGCACTGCGTCGCGCAGATCAGCGGCCAGCGCCTTCAGCCGCTCACCATTGCGCGCCGACAGGATCAGCCGGGCGCCACGGGCGTCCAATGCCTCTGCCAGGGCGCGGCCCAGCCCCTCGCTGGCCCCGACGATCCACCATGTGCGTCCCTTAAACATCTTACTCCTCCACCGGGCGGATGGTGGCAAAAAGCTCTGCCACTTTGACCCCGAATTTGCGCATTTCAGAGCGGTTCAGGATGGTCCCGTTTTCCATCAGGTACATCCAGTCGGTCACATCCAGAACATGACCGCCCGAAGCTTCCGGCAGGCGGATGCGGTAGTTCAGCCGCACCGCTGCCCCCATCTGCTGTCCGGTGCCGTCACCGATAATGTCATCGGCCCTGGCGATGAATTCGCCGTTCTGCCCCATGGCCAGATGCCACTTACGCTGCTGGATACCGCCGTTGGCATAGGTGAAATCCTCTGCCAGCGTGCCGCGCTGCCCGTCCCATGCGCCGTTCATTTCAGCCACAAAGCGCGAGACCACCTTGCCCGCGGGCCCGTAGATCAATCCTTCGGAGATGAATTTTCCGCTGAGATGGGTGCGGATGTCGAACTGCGGCCCTTCGCTGGCGTAGTCCGTGGGCTTTTGCGACTTGAAGCCGAAACCGGGCCGAACCAGGGACAGGATCAGCAGCGCAAAGAGGATCAGTGCGAGGATCTTCATGATTGGGGTACCTCCTGGGGCAGGCGGAAGACAAGGGAGATGGCAGCGAGCTTGATGAGGCAAGGCAGCACCGCATAGGCGAGGATGAGCGTGGTCAGGGCGGTTGCGGAATTGGCTTCGCCGGGGCGGAAGCCGGAAAGTTCCAAAAGCGGCAGAAGGGCGGCGGCGGCGCAGGCCAGCGACAGCTTGCCCGCAAAAGACCAAAGCCCGAAGGCTGTGCCCGCTTGCAGTCCGGCGCGGGCCAGGGCGGAGGAGAACAGCACCGGGAGGATCACCATATCGGCACCCAGTGCTGCGCCGGAGCAAAGGCAGATGGCAGCAAAGGCGGCACCCGCGCCGGGCTCCAGCAGCGCCGCGCCAAGGAAGGAGAGGATCGCCAGTGTCATAGCCGGCACCAGCACCTGACGCGGGCCGAAGATGGTGCAGGCGCGGGTCCAGAGCGGCACGGACAGCCCGGCCGCCAGGAAGAACAGGATCAGGAAGGGGCCGGCCATTGCGGGCAGCTGCAGATAGTCGCTGACAAAGAACAAAAATAGGGTGGAGGTGATCGCCACGGGCAGGCTGTTGACCAGTGCCAGAAGCAATAGACGCGCAGCCCCGGCATCGCGCAGAGCGGGCAGGCTGAGGCTGCCGCCGCTGACCGCAGGCAGGCGCCACAGGCCGCGGGTTGCGGCCCAGACGGCGATACAGACAGCGGTCATCAGCAATCCGAACAGGCTGTATCCCGGCGCGCCGAGGGCGACAAGAAGGCTGGGCGCAACAGCCGCCAGAATAACACCGGCCAAAGCGCCTGCTTCGCGGAAGCCCGCCATGCGGATCAAATCATCACCGGCGGCGGCAAAGGCGGTGCTCTGGCCGTAAAACAGGATCGAGCCGAGGCTATAGGCGGTAAAGACCAGCACCACCGCCGCCCCAAGCCAGAGCAGAACACCGGCTCCGGGACGCAGGGAAAACAGCAGCGCGAAGCCTGCTCCCATGCCAAGCGCTGCCGCTGCGGCAAATGTGCCGCGGGCGGCGGGCAAGCGGTCGATCATCCGGCCCAAGAGAGGATCCTGGGCGAAATCCAGCACCCGGATGGCAATCAGCAATGCGCCCACAGCCTGCAGGCTGAGCCCCAGTTCCGTCGCGGCATAGCGCGGCAGGTGGATGTAAAGCGGCAGGCCGGCGGCGGCCAGCATCCCGGCAAAAAGGCTGATTTGCAGATTGCGTGTCATTGGCCCTTCAGCCTCCGCGTCAGTTTGGCAGAGCGGCTGTTCCCGGACAGCCAGATGCCCAGGAAACGCTCGCGCACGCCCTTGTGGCTGACCGTGCAGGGCGCGCCGCCGTTGAAGCTGAAAGAGAGTTTGGAAGAGGCCGACGAATAAGCGGTCAGCCGGTCGCCCTTGCGCACATCTTTGAAGCATTCGCCCAGTTTGGCGATCATCGCCGCGTGGTCGCCTTGCGGGCCTTCAATGCGCTGCAGCTCATCCAGGGTGCTCTTGGTCAGCTGGCTGGCGGGGAAGCTGCGCAGGTAGCGCAGTTCCAGCGCCAGAGGCTGGGACCAGCTGAAGCGGGCCGCGCCTTCGGTGTAAAGCGCCGCGTCATAGATCGGCAGGCCGAGCCAGCGCATGGTGGCCTCGCCCAGCTTCTGCGGCTGGGTGAGGCCGGCCACGCTGCTGCCTGCCGCGGGGGGGGCGGGGTTCAGCAGCAGAGCGGTGAGCGTCAGGATGAGAAGGCGTTTAGGCATGGCGCAGCTCCACCTGAACAACGCTGGTCTGCCCGGCCGCAAAAGAGGCAGCGCAGATCTCCAGATAGTATCGCCAGCTGCGCAGGAACTCCTGCCCGTAGCCGATAGTCTGCGCGCGGGCCGATTGCTCCGTCAGGCGCCGGTTCCAGACGCGGCAGGTCTCGGCGTAGTCCTGGCCGAAGCCGTGCGAGGAGGCCACCTGCAGCCCGGCACCGCGGGCGTGATGCGCAATGACCGCGTCCGACAGCAGCAT
This sequence comes from uncultured Paracoccaceae bacterium, assembly GCA_913054485.1. Classification (GTDB taxonomy): domain Bacteria; phylum Pseudomonadota; class Alphaproteobacteria; order Rhodobacterales; family Rhodobacteraceae; genus FREY01. The sequence goes on along the minus strand of CAJXHQ010000196.1, from coordinate 328 downwards.
GCCGCCGGGGAAAGTGTAGTGGCGGATATAGTCCGAGCCCTGCCGGTAGATGTCGAAATAGCTGTCCGGCACGGTTATCGCCTGCACCACGGCGCGGCCGCCCTCGGCGAGACGCGCCTTCAGCACGCCGAAATACTCCGGCCAGTAGCGCTCTCCCACTGCCTCGATCATCTCGATGGAGACGATATTGCTGAATTTCCCTTCGCTGCGCCGGTAATCACAGAGCTGGATATCAGCGCGCCCGTCCAGACGCGCTTCGGCATAGCCCTGCTGCGCGACAGAAATGGTCTGCCCGGTAATATGGCGGCCCTGATCGGCGGCGCGCTCG
>CAJXHQ010000195.1 GCA_913054485.1 uncultured Paracoccaceae bacterium | reverse complement strand
GATATCGCGCATCGTGCCCGCCGGAATCACCGCGTAGGCCTCGGTGAACATGGCGCGGTCGGTCAGCAGCTGATCCTGTGGCGGGTGGCCGCCATGCGGGGTGAAATAGGTGGGGGATGCCATCTGGGTCCTCTCGAAAATGCTGCTGCGAATATGCGCTGGGCGGTGCAATGGTCCAACCGGTCGCGGGGCGAATGGATTGTTCGTAATAATTTGAATATCGCTGCAGATGATTTGGACATGGGCAGCCCAGTATTATATCGCTGGTGCAGCCGCAGCCTGCGGCCGAGTTTTTCGGGGGTATTGATGAACAAGCTGATTTGCGCCATTGCCGCGGCCCTCATGGCCACATCCGTTTCCGCCCAGCCGCTGTCGCGGATGCTGGCAAGCTCCGGCCTTACGCCGGAGGATTTCGACATGATGGGGAATTACGCCGCCACGCTGTATGAGCGCGGATCGCCGCAGGCCGGTGCCAGGGCGCAGTGGGCCAATGCGGAAACCGGCGCCAAGGGCACCGTGACATTGGAGAAGTTCGAGGGCAATTGCGCCTCGCTGCTGCACGAGGCGCAATCGGCCAGTGCCAATGCCCGCGCGGTGCAAATCCGCACCCGCCGCTGCAAGAACGCCGATGGCGTCTGGGTGATGACGCCCTGAGGCCGCCTTTGCGAGGGCGAATGAAGGCCTCCTATGCGGCTGCCTGACCTTTTCCGGATAGCGGCACTTGTTTTCACGGCGGTCACCTTCATCGTGATCGGCGACACCGCGGGCAAGCTTCTGACGGAGGGTGGCGCGGCGCCGCTGTTTGTGGCCTGGTCGCGTTTTGCGCTGGGCGCGCTGATCCTGCTGCCGTTCAGCGGCATTTCCCGCGCGGAGCTGCGGTTTTTTGCCTGCTGGCCGGTGCTGCTGCGCGCAGTTGTGATCGCAGGTGCGATTTCCTGCATTCTGACCGCGCTGAAGACCGAGCCGATGGCGAATGTCTTCGGTGCCTTCTTCGTTGGCCCGGTCGTGGCTTTTGTGCTGGCAGTGATTATTCTGGGCGAGCGCCCTTCGGCCGGGCGCTGCGCCCTGATGGCGCTGGGCTTTCTTGGGGTCATGCTGGTGGTCAAACCCGGGTTCGGCTTCACTCCGGGCATGGGGTTCGCGCTTGCCTCGGGAGGGCTTTACGGCGGCTTCCTGGTGCTCACCCGCAGCGTGGCCCGCCGCTTCCGCCCCCGCTTCCTGCTGATCTCGCAGCTGCTGACGGGCACGGCGCTGCTGACCCCGGCGGGGCTTTCGGCGCAGATGCCGCAGTTCAGCGCCGGGATCCTGCTGCTGATCTTGCTGTCGGCGCTGGGGTCAGCGGCCGGAAACTACCTTCTGGTGGTGGCGAACCGGCGGGCCGAAGCCAGCCTGATCGCGCCGCTGGTCTATACGCAGCTGATCTCGGCGGCCTGCCTTGGCGGGCTGGTGTTCGGCGATTGGCCGGATGAGGTATCGCTGGCCGGGCTGGCCCTGATTGCCTTCTCCGGATTTGCAGCGCTGGCCATCCGGCAGCCCTCCGCCGCAGCCGGGCAAAAAACAGCATAAAACATCCGGAATGATCCATAAGCGTCATTTATGACCCCTTGTGCGTCACTTTTCAGCGGGTTACAGTATGCCCGCGCATACGGGAGAACCGGTAACGCGGATTCGGGGGGCAACCTCAGGCCGCCGCGCCGTGCCGAAGGAGCAACCGCCCCGGAAACTCTCAGGCTTCAGGACCGCTGCGCATGTAACACTCTGGAGAGAGGCGCATTTTTCCGCGCCCGCCGAAGGGATAACGATCTCAGGCGAAAGGACAGAGGGGGCATCGGATCGCGCGGGCGTATGCCGCGCGCAAATTTGATGCCGCGACCCACGCCTCAGAACAGCGAGCGGGCCGGCCTTTGGACGGGACGGACGCAATGTCTGATATGAAGCACACACCGCTCTATGATTTGCATGTGGAGCTGGGCGGCAAAATGGTCCCCTTCGCGGGCTACGCGATGCCGGTGCAATATCCGCTGGGCATCATGAGCGAACACAAGCACACCCGCGCCAAGGCCGGGTTGTTTGATGTCAGCCACATGGGCCAGGTGATCCTGAAGGGCGACAGCTATGAGGCCGCAGCACTTACCTTCGAGACGCTGATGCCGGTCAATGTGCTGGGCCTGAAGGAAGGCCGCCAGCGCTATGGCCTTTTCACCAATGATCAGGGCGGCATCGAGGATGATCTGATGTTCGCCAATCGCGGCGATCATATCTTTGTTGTGGTCAACGCCGCCTGCAAGGAGGCCGACATCGCCCGCATGACGGCGACGCTTGAACCGTCTGTCACCGTCACCCCCATTACTGACCGCGCGCTGCTGGCGCTGCAAGGGCCTGCCGCCGAAGCGGTGTTGCAAGCGATTGCGCCCGGCGCTGCCGCAATGACCTTCATGGATGTGGCCACTTTGGACGCTGACGGTGTGGAGCTTTGGGTCTCCCGCTCCGGCTACACCGGCGAGGACGGCTACGAGATTTCGGTGCCCGCAGATCAGGCCGAGGCATTTGCCCGCCGCCTGCTGACCCATGAGGATGTGGAAGCCATCGGCCTCGGCGCGCGCGACAGCCTGCGCCTGGAAGGCGGCATGTGCCTCTATGGCCATGACATTGACGCGGGCACCACGCCGGTTGAGGGCAATCTGGGCTGGGCGATGCAGAAGGTGCGCAAGCCCGGCGGTGAGCGCGCCGGCGGCTTCCCCGGCGCCGAGGCCATCTTTGACCACATCGAGAACGGCGCCCCGCGCCTGCGTGTCGGGCTGACACCCGGCGGCCGCGCGCCCATGCGCGAAGGTGTCGAGCTTTTCGCCTCGGCGGAAGGCGGCGCAGCCATCGGCAGGATCACGTCGGGCGGCTTTGGCCCGACAGTGGGCGGACCGGTCGCCATGGGCTATGTCCCGGCAGAGATGGCCGAAGCCGGCACCACCCTTTACGGCGAGCTGCGCGGCAAACGCCAGCCCGTCACCGTCACGCCGCTGCCTTTCGTGGCAGCCAACTTCAAACGCTGAACTAACCCGCATCAGATAGGGATAAAACACATGAAATTTACCGAAGAGCATGAATGGCTGCTGCCCGAGGGCGACCTGATTGTGGTGGGCATCACCGAACACGCGGCTGAACAGATGGGCGATGTTGTCTTTGTGGTGCTGCCGGAAGCTGGCACCGAGGTCACCAAGGACGACGAAATCGTGGTGATCGAATCCGTGAAAGCGGCCTCGGACATCCTGGCGCCGCTGGACGGCGAGATTGTCGAAGTGAACGAAGCGCTGGCGGATGAGCCGGGCAAGGTGAACGACGACGCGCAGGGCGCGGCCTGGTTCTTCAAGATCAAGCCCGCCGACCTGTCCCAGATGGACGACTATATGGAAGAAGCCGCCTACAAGGACTTCATCGGATGATCCTATCGAACCCGCCGCGCAAAACCGGCGGGTTTCTCAATGCCCCACCTGCAACGGGCCGGCCCGCACTAAGGTCTGTTGCCTGATGTCATGACCGCTGAGGAGGCCGCGCATGCCCTTCGAACCCACAGAATACCTGCCCTATGATTTTGCCAACCGCCGCCATATCGGCCCATCCCCGGACGAGATGGACGCGATGCTGGAGGTTGTCGGCGCCGAAAGCCTGGATGCGCTGATCGACGACACCGTTCCAGCCTCGATCCGGCAGGCCAAGGAGCTGGACTTCGGCCGCCCGCTGTCCGAACGTCAGCTTCTGTTCACCATGCGGCAGGTGGCGTCGAAGAACCAGCTGATGACCTCGCTGATCGGGCAGGGCTACCACGGCACCGTGACGCCGCCCGCGATCCAGCGCAACATCCTGGAAAATCCGGCCTGGTACACGGCCTATACGCCCTATCAGCCGGAGATCTCGCAGGGCCGCCTTGAGGCGCTGCTGAATTTCCAGACTATGGTCAGCGACCTGACGGGCCTTGAGATCGCCAACGCCTCGCTTTTGGATGAATCCACCGCCTGCGCCGAAGCGATGACAATGGCGCAGCGGGTTGCGAAGTCCAAGGCCAAGGCCTTCTTTGTCGACCGCGACTGCCACCCGCAGAACATCGCCGTCATCAAGACCCGCGCCCTGCCGCTGGGTATCGAAGTGATTGTCGGCAATCCCGACAAGATGGAGGCCGACAAGGTCTTCGGCGCGATCTTCCAGTATCCCGGTACCTACGGCCATGTGCGCGACTTCACGGACCACATCGCCAAGCTGCATGGCGCCAAGGCGATCGGCATCGTCGCCGCTGATCCGCTGTCGCTGACCCTGCTGAAAGAGCCGGGCGCGATGGGCGCGGATATTGCCGTCGGCTCTACCCAGCGGTTCGGCGTGCCGATGGGCTACGGCGGCCCGCATGCCGCTTACATGGCCACCAAGGACGCCTATAAGCGCGCTATGCCGGGGCGCATCGTTGGGGTCTCCATCGACAGTCACGGCAACAAGGCCTACCGCCTGTCGCTGCAAACCCGCGAGCAGCATATCCGCCGCGAGAAGGCCACCTCGAACGTCTGCACCGCGCAGGCGCTGCTGGCGGTGATGGCCTCGATGTATGCGGTGTTCCATGGGCCCAAGGGCCTGAAGGCCATCGCGCAGCGTATCCACCGCAAGACCGTGCGGCTGGCCAACGGGCTGGAAGAGGGCGGCTTTAAAGTCGATCCTCAGAGCTTCTTTGACACCATCACCGTCGACGTCGGCCCGCTGCAGTCGGCCGTGCTGAAATCGGCCCGCGACGAGGGCATCAACCTGCGCCGCGTCGGCGAGCGCCGGGTTGGCATCAGCATCGATGAAAGCACCCGTCCGCGCAGCATCGAGCGGGTCTGGCGCGCCTTCGGGATCGAGCGCAAGAACGACGATTTCACCCATGAATACCGCGTGCCGGAAAACATGCACCGGCGCAGCGAATACCTGACCCACCCGATTTTCCATATGAACCGGGCCGAGACCGAGATGATGCGCTACATGCGCCGCCTGTCGGACCGGGACCTGGCGCTGGACCGGGCAATGATCCCGCTGGGGTCGTGCACGATGAAGCTGAACGCGGCCGCCGAGATGATGCCGCTCAGCTGGCCGGAGTTTGCCCATATCCACCCCTTTGCCCCGGCGGAACAGGTGCAGGGCTATGCGGAAATCGTCACGGACCTGTCGGAGAAACTGTGCCAGATCACCGGCTATGATGCGATCTCGATGCAGCCCAACTCGGGCGCGCAGGGCGAATATGCCGGCCTTCTGACCATTGCCGCCTTCCACAAGGCGCAGGGGCAGGGGCACCGCGATATCTGCCTGATCCCGATGTCGGCGCATGGCACCAACCCGGCCTCGGCCCAGATGGTGGGCTGGAAGGTCGTGCCGGTGAAATCGGCCGAAAACGGCGATATCGACCTGGAGGATTTCCGCGCCAAGGCTGAAAAACATGCCGACAACCTGGCGGGCTGCATGATCACCTACCCGTCGACCCACGGCGTGTTCGAGGAGACCGTGCACCAGGTCTGCGATATCACCCATGAGTTCGGCGGCCAGGTCTACATTGATGGCGCCAACATGAACGCCATGGTCGGCCTCAGCCGTCCCGGTGATCTGGGCGGCGATGTCAGCCACCTGAACCTGCACAAGACCTTTGCCATCCCGCATGGCGGCGGCGGCCCCGGCATGGGCCCGATTGGGGTGAAATCCCATCTGACCCCGCATCTGCCGGGCCACCCGGAACTGGGCGGCGAAGAAGGGCCGGTGTCCGCGGCGCCCTATGGCTCTGCCTCGATCCTGACCATCACCTGGGCCTATTGCCTGATGATGGGCGGCGCGGGTCTGACTCAGGCCACTAAAGTGGCGATCCTCAATGCCAACTACATCGCCAAGCGGCTCGAAGGGGCTTACGGCGTGCTCTACAAAGGGCCGACCGGCCGGGTGGCGCATGAGTGCATTCTGGATACCCGCCCTTATGCGGAGAGCGCCGGGATCACGGTTGATGACGTCGCCAAACGCCTGATCGACAGCGGGTTCCACGCGCCGACCATGTCCTGGCCGGTGGCCGGAACCCTGATGGTGGAGCCGACCGAGTCGGAAACCAAGGCCGAACTGGACCGGTTCATCGAGGCGATGCTGTCGATCCGCGAAGAGATCGCGGCCGTGGAAGCGGGTGATATCGACGCGGAGAACAACCCGCTGAAACACGCTCCGCATACGATGGAGGACCTGGTCAAGGACTGGGACCGCTCCTACAGCCGTGAGCAGGGCTGCTTCCCGCCCGGTGCCTTCCGCGTCGATAA
>CAJXHQ010000194.1 GCA_913054485.1 uncultured Paracoccaceae bacterium | reverse complement strand
AAGACCGCACTCTACTTTGAGGACCGTGAAGTTCTGGTGGCGGCCAAGCATCTGACCGGGCTAGCCGGTGTGGACGCGGTGCAGACCACTTCGGTTACCTATATCCACTTCATGTTCGACCAGCACGAAGTGGTGCTGTCCGACGGGGCCTGGTCCGAAAGCTTCCAGCCCGGCGACCATAGCCTGCGCGGCCTGGATAATGCCCAGCGCACGGAAATCTTCGAACTCTTCCCGGATCTGAAATCGGCCGAGGGACGCGAGACTTATGCAGCCGCCCGGCGCTCGTTGAAAAAACACGAGGCGCAGCTGCTGGTCCATTAAGACCAGCAGGCACGGCGGCAGCATACCGCATGGTGGGGGCATGCGGAGAGAAGGCGGGGTTTTAGCCCTGCCTTTTTCTTTGCCTGCTTGGCGGTTTCAGCGGGTACCGGTTCTGGCCCGCCAGTTTTCCCAATCTTCCGGCGTGTCGAGGTCGGCCACGGCATGTTCGCCCGGCAGCAGAACCTTGCGCACCGGCCGGTGCATCAGGATCTCGCGGCCGCCGCTGTGGCCCTTGACCTGCATCAGTTCCGCGAAATAGCGGCGCGGAAACAAAACCGGGTGGCCGGGTTTGCCGCTTTCGCTGCAGCCGCGGGCAATCGAAGGGTCATGGCCGTGCAGCGACCCGGCCAGCTTCAGAAAATCCATCTCCGTCAGCTCCGGCATGTCGGCGGGCGTGATCATCACCGCGTCGATTCGCGGCGGCAGCGCCTTGATGCCGGCCCGGATCGAGGCCGCCATACCTTCCTGCCAGCTGGGCACATAGACCGGGGTGGCAGGCACCGAAAAGGCGCAGCGCGGGTGTTTGGGATCGGGCAGGGTGACATAGACCGGCATGCCGGTTTCAGCCGCCCGGCGCACCATCACCTGCAACAGCGGAACGCCGTTCACAGGCTCCAGCAGTTTGTCGCTCCCCTTCATGCGGGAGGAGGCGCCGGCAGCAAGCAGCAGAATAGCACAGTGTTGCATGGCATCAGGTCCGGTTTGATCTCAACAGTGAACCCATATTAACCACGCCGGGTTACCGGAATGTAATCACACTTGTCTTTTTTCCGGCCCCCTGTTCAGAAAGGGGCCGGAATGAGGGGCGTATCACTTAGCCGCGCATACGGGCACCATCGGCGTCGAACAGCACCTCGGTGATCAGCGTGGCCTTGCACATCTTGCCGAGGATCTCGATCTCGACCTCTAGGCCCGCTTCGGCCTTCTCCATCGGCACAAAGGCCTGGGCGATGGATTTCTGCGCATAGTGGCTGTAGCCGCCCGAGGTGCAGAAACCCACGACTTTACCGTCCAGCCAGACGGGTTCGTAGGCGTTCACATCGGCGTCGGTCGCGTCCACCTCAAAGGCGCAGAGCTTGCGGGCAGGGCCTGCATCGCGCTCAGCCTCAGCCGCGGCGCGGCCGATGAAATCTGCCTCTTTCTTGAAGCTGATGAACCGGTCCAGACCGGTCTCAGAGCAGGTGTAATCGGGCGAGAATTCCGACAGCCAGGAGCCGAAGAACTTGTCGAGCCGCAGCGACATCATCGCGCGCATGCCGAAGGGCCTCATGCCATGCTTCTGCCCTTCGCCCCACAGCACATCCCACAGGGCGCGCTGGCTGGGCAGATCACAGTAGATCTCGTATCCCAGATCCCCGGTATAGCTGACCCGCTGCACGATACAGTCGGCCATGCCCACGGTCATGCGGCGCACATCCATGAACCTCATGTCCGAAATATCCGTCCGGGTGCAGGCGGCCAGCACCTCGCGCGCCTTGGGCCCGGCGATCTGGAAGCCGTTGCGGGTGTCCGAGATATTCTCGACCCGCACATCGCCTTCGAGGTTCTGCAGGAACCAGCGCATGTGAAAGGCCTGGCTGCCGTAAGATGCGGTCAGCTGGAACTCCTCCTCAGCCAGGCAGGAGATGGTGAAATCGCCAATGATGCGGCCCTTGGGTGACAGCATCGGGGTGAGGCTGAGACGGCCCTGTTTCGGCACCCGGCCTGCCATGATGCGGTCGAGCCATTTGCGCGCGTCCGGTCCGGTGACGGAATACTTGCCGAAGTTGTGGGTCTCGTTGATGCCAACGGCCTCGCGCACCGCCTTCACCTCACGCGCGGTGGCGTCAAAGGCGTTGGAGCGGCGGAAGCTTGGGGTTTCAAAACGCGGCTCATCGCCTTCCGCGAAATAGTTCGCAACCTCCAGGCCATACTGCTGGCCCCAGACCGCGCCCATACCGTCAAAGATGTCGTACATCGGCGTGGTGCGGAAGGGCCGTGCTGCGGGCAGTTCCTCGTTCGGGTAGGCGACAGAGAAGCGCTTCTGGTAGTTCTCGACCACCTTCGGCAGCGTGTAGCCCGGCGTGATCCAGTCGCCGAAGCGCGCCACATCCATCGCGGTGGTGTCGCGCTCGCATTCGCCCTCGATCATCCACTGCGCCAGCATCAGCCCGACGCCGCCGCCCTGGGAGAACCCGGCCATCACGCCGCAAGCGGACCAGTAGTTGCGCACGCCCGGAATTGGCCCGACCAGCGGGTTGCCGTCGGGGGCAAAGGTGAAGGGACCGTGGATCACGGATTTGACGCCGGCCACTTCCAGCGCGGGGAAGCGATTATATGCAAAATCAATGCTTTCTTCGATCTTGTCAAAGTCGTCCTGCAGCAGTTCATGACCGAAGTCCCACGACGTGCCATCCACCGCCCAGGGTTTGCAGGGCTGCTCGTAGAAGCCGATGCAGAGCCCGCGGCCTTCCTGGCGCAGGTAGCTCTCGCCGGCCGGGTCCATCACATGCGGGTGTTCGCCGCCTGCGTCGATGATCTCGGCGATCATCGGCACTTCTTCGGTGACCAGATACTGGTGCTCCATCGGGTGCAGCGGCAGGTAGATGCCCGCCATCGCGCCCACTTCACGCGCCCAGAGCCCGCCTGCGTTGACGATATGCTCGGCGTGGATGGTGCCCTTGTTGGTGACAATGTCCCAGCTGCCGTCGGGGCGCTGGTTGGTCTCTTTCACCATGCAGTGGGTTTCGATCGTAGCACCACCCATGCGGGCCGCCTTGGCATAGGCATGCGTCGTGCCGGAGGGGTCCAGGTGGCCGTCCAGCGGATCATAGAGCCCGCCGATGATGCCGTCAGTGTTGGTGACCGGCGCGATCTTCTTGATTTCTTCGGGCGAGACGATCTCGGTCTCCAGCCCCATGAACCGGTGTTTGGCGCGTTCGGCCACCAGCATGTCGAAGCGGTCCTGATTGTCCGCCAGTGTCACACCGCCGACGTGGTGCAGCCCGCAGGACATGCCGGTGATCTCTTCCAGCTCTTTATAGAGCTTGATGGTATAGCCCTGCAGCGCCGCCATATTGGTGTCGCCGTTCAGCGTATGGAAGCCGCCCGCCGCGTGCCAGGTGGAGCCGGAGGTGAGCTCGGATCGTTCCAGCAGCATCACGTCGGACCAGCCGAGCTTGGTCAGGTGGTAAAGAACAGAGCAGCCGACAACGCCGCCGCCGATCACGGCCACACGGGTGGTGGTTTTCATGGGGGCCTCCTAAAGAACAGTTTGGGATATACTGGACATATGTGTGTAGTAGTCCAGCCCAAAAACGTCACGATGTGTCGCGAATTGGGCCTGGAAGGGCGGGCGCGGTTAGTCCTCGGTCCGGAACCGGCTGCGTTGCACTGCGAAGATGGTGAGCAAAGGTGCTGCCAGCAGGATCAGTGCCACTGTGATCAGCAGCGCGCCGAGCTGGCTGTAATCGGCAGGGGTGGTCAAAAGCACGGCCTCATCCGTCACTTGGCGGGTCACCTCGAAGATCTGATTTAGGTATTTGGTTCCGAGGCTTGAGGCCGACAGTGCCAGATTGGTGAAGGCCGCCATTACCGCAAAAAAGGTGGCCTTGAGGTTAGAGGGCGCGTTGCGCGCGATCCAGGCCAGCATCGGGATCATGGCAACCTGGCCCAGCGGGCTTTCCACGGCGGTATCCACCAGCGCGATGAAGCGGGCATCGACCACGCCGCCTGTGGCCGCAGCGGTCCATTCATGCACACCGTAGTAAAGCGCGATATTGGGCAGGCTTAGGATGGCTTCGGCAATCGCCAGGAAGGTGACGATATAAGCAATCGAGCGCGACGCCATCATCGGGCGGAAGATCAGCATGCCCGCCAGTGTCAGCAGCGAGGTGATCAGCGACAGCACCGACAGGAACTGCTGGTCAAAGCCCAGAACGTCGATTTCAAACCAGGTGGCTCCAGCACCGCGCAGGGGTGTGGCGCGGTAGACAAAGATGATCACGGCAGTGCCGATCAGGGTGCGGGCCTGCGCGGGCGTCAGGGTGACCATCGGCTGGCGCATCAGGAAAAGGACAATACCCATGGAGCCGGCAAAGACGATCTCTTGCGCGAAGGGCACATTGCCAAGGCCTGTCGCCAGCGACAGCGCCACAAAAGCCGCACCGCCGATGAAGTAGAGCCAGTTCACCGTGACCGGATCGCGCGGCATGTCGATACGCCGTGAAATTGCCTCGGGCGACAGGCCACGGGCTTGCAGGCGGCGGGTGCGGAATGCGCGCAAATAGCGCGCCGTGACCACACCGGTCAGGGAGATCAGCGGGATCAGCATGGCCAGCGCAAAGATCCGGGCGTAGACGGCACCTTTTTCGGCCTGGGGAAGGGCTTCGGCACCCTCGAAAAGCGTCACGTTCAGGGCCGCCCCGGCGCTGAAACCGCCGATCAGCACGATCCGCCCCAGCGTCTGCATAGTGGTGTGCATGGCGCGGGTGGTCTCTTCCGGCAGCTCTGCGCCAGTGTCGTCCTGATGCGGCACCGCTTCCACCGACATGGCATCGGCCACCACGTCCTGCAGCACGTAGCCGCAGGGGGCCAGCAGGGCCGAGAAGACAAACCAGGCATTGGCGGGCATGATGGCGGCCATGGCTTCCGGCATGGACACCAGCGCAAAGAGGATGAAGTAGCTGCTGCCCATGAGCGCGGCCCCCAGAACCAGCAGCCAGGCCTTCCAGCGCCACAATAGGTCCACGAGGTGGCCCAGCGGCATTTTCAGCGCCCAGGGCAGGCCGACCCAGAAGCCGAGGCCGGCCAGAAAGGCCGCCGTCAGGTCCAGGTATTCTTTCACGAAAAAGGATGAGGCAACCGAGGTAAGCCCCTGAAGTCCGTAGGCAAAGTAGATCAGCAGCGGCGGCAGGTAAGACCAGCGCCACTGGCGGAACAGGTCGAAGACAACCCGGTCGAACCAGCGCGCCGCCGCCGTCATGACAGGGGCCGGATTTTCAATTCGGTCAGGCGGTTGCCATCGCGGCCCGACACCTCGAAGCGGAAACCGTGGAAGGAGAAGACCTGCCCCACGGTGGGGATCATCTGCGCCTCGTGGATCACCAGGCCTGCAATGGTATTGGCCTCCTCGTCGGGGAGGTTCCAGTCGGTCGCGCGGTTGAGGTCGCGGATCGTCATGGCGCCGTCGATCAGGTAGTGGCCTTCCGTGGTGCGCTCCACTGCCGGTTCGTCATCAACGTCAAATTCATCGGCAATCTCACCGACGATCTCTTCCAGGATGTCCTCCAGTGTGATCAGCCCCTGCAGGCTGCCGTATTCATCCACCACCAGCGCGAAGTGGCTGCGCATCTTCAGGAATTGGCGCATCTGCTCGTCCAGCGCGGTGGTTTCGGGGATGAAATAGGGCGCATTGGCGACCTTGGCCACGTCGAAGCTGTCGACCAGGCTGGTGTCGCCATTCTGCCCGCCGGCCACGGCATAGACGGTGCGGAACAGGTCCTTGGCGTGCACCACGCCGATGATGTTCTGGTGTTCTTCGCGGTAGACGGGCAGACGGGTGTGCGGGCTTTCAAGGCATTGCTGCAGGATGTCCGCCGGGTCGTCATCGGCGTTGATCATCATGATATTGGAGCGGTGCAGCATGATTTCCTCGACCGTGCGCTCCGCCAGGTCCAGCGCGCCGAGGATACGGTCGCGGTCTTCCTTTTCCACCACGCCTTCGGAGTGGCCAAGATGCAGCGCGCCAGCGATCTCCTCGCGCACGGCAAGGATCTGGCTGTCCGGGTCGATCTGCACACCGAACAAGCGCAGCACGCCGCGCACCAGAAGACGCACCGCGCCCACAACGGGCGCCAGGATGGTGACCAGCGCGCTGATCACCGGGGCCACAGCAGAGGCGGCTTTTTCCGAGTTGGAAATGGCATAGGTCTTCGGCAGAACCTCGGCGAAGATCAGCACCAGCAGGGTCTTTACCAGGGTTGCCATAGCGACGCCGCCC
>CAJXHQ010000193.1 GCA_913054485.1 uncultured Paracoccaceae bacterium | reverse complement strand
GCCGCTCGACATGATCGTCACCGAAAGCGGCGTGCGCGAGTTCTCCCGCTGAACTGACCGCGCTCCGGCAGCCCCTGCTGTAAATGCTTGAATTCCTCCCGGTTTCAGGAAAGTCTATTTATTGTGCAAAGCGCTGCCGCCGGCTGCGTATTTGCGCGATGTATGACGAGTTTCAAAGGGGTAAGAACATGATCGATAAGCTTCTGGTTGCCGTGGACGGGTCCAGCCATTCTCTGAAAGCGGTGGAATATGCGGCCGAGATCGGCGCGGGCTGTGATGCGCAGGTGCATGTGCTGACGGTTCTGAAGCCCCAGCAGTCCGAAAAAGTCTCTAAGGAGCTGCGCGACTTTGCCCAGCTGGAGCATATGCAGGGCAGTGATCTGGACACGATGAAGCAGCTGTCAAAGGACCTTCTGCTCCATGCCGCCGACATTGCCCGCGGGCGCGGGGTGAAAAACGTCGTGACCTCGGTCGAGGTCGGCCCGACGGCGCGCACCATTGTTGATATTGCCGCCAAGGAAGGCTCCGACATGATTGTCATCGGCTCGCGCGGGCTTGGCAATATCGAGGCGACCCTGCGCGGCGGGGTCTCGCACCGGGTTGAGCTGCTGGCCAAATGCCCGGTGCTGACGGTCAAATAAGAATACCCCGGCCGCAGCAGCATCTTTCCGCCGGGGGCTGCTGCGCGCTGTTGGTCTTTCTTTCAGAGGGCCTAAATCATGCGGGTATCATCCAGGAGAGTGAGCCATGATCCCGCATCCCAAGAGCTTTTCCCATATCGGCCTGTCGGTGCCCGATCTGAACGCCGCTGTGAAATTCTATGCCGAGGTGCTGGGGTTCTACACCATCATGGGGCCGACCCCCATCGAGGAAGACGGCAGTGAAATCGGCCGCATGTGCACCGATGTCTTCGGCCCCGGATGGACCCGTCTGCGCATCGCCCATATGTCCACCGCCGACCGGGTCGGGATCGAGCTGTTTGAGTTCGACGGCAACTATGCTGACCCCAAAGGTTTCGATTTCCGCCGCCACGGGGTGTTCCATTTCTGCGTGCAGGACCCGGATGTGGAGGGGCTGGTCGAAAAGATCGTCGCCGCAGGCGGCAAGCAGCGGATGCCGGTGCGTGAATACTTTCCCGGCGAAAAACCCTACCGCATGGTCTATGTCGAAGACCCTTTCGGCAATGTCTTCGAGGTCTATTCGCATGGCTACGAACTGACCTATTCCGGCGGTGCCTACGTCTGAGCGCGGCAGCGGTCTTGCGGTTTTGCACCGCAGGGCCTACCACGCGGGCATGAAACTTCTATTCCTTGGCGATGTAATGGGCCGCGCGGGACGCAAGGCCATCAGTGAAAACCTGCCGCGGCTGCGCGAAGAGTGGCGGCTCGATTTTGTCGTGGTGAACGGCGAAAACGCCACCGGCGGCATGGGGCTGAGCGGCGAACACGCCAAGGTCCTGTTCAATGCCGGTGCCGATTGCGTCACCCTGGGCGATCATGCTTTCGACCAGAAGGACATGCTGCAGGCGATCGAGGCCGACAGCCGCATCGTGCGGCCGCTGAACTTTGCCAAGGGCGCGCCGGGGCGCGGCCACCGGCTGTTCAATGCGCCCGGCGGGCGCAAGGTGCTGGTGGTGCAGGCGCTGGGCCAGGTCTTCATGAAACGCCCGTTTGATGATCCTTTCGGTGCCGTCGAAGGCATCCTGAAAACCCACCCGCGCGGCGGGCTGGCGCAGGCGGTCATTGTCGACATGCACTGCGAGGCGACCTCCGAGAAGATGGCCATGGGCCATTTCTGCAATGGCAAGGCCTCGCTTGTGGTGGGCACCCATACCCATGTGCCAACGGGGGATGCGCAGATCCTCGACAAGGGCACCGCTTACCTGTCGGATGCCGGCATGTGCGGTGATTATGACAGTGTGATCGGCATGGAAAAGGCCGAACCGATGCGCCGCTTCCTGACCGGCATGTCCAAGACCCGCTTTACGCCCGCCAACAACGAGGCAACCCTGTCCGGCGTCTATGTCGAGACCGACGACCGCACCGGGGCCGCGACCCGCGTTGAGATGGTCCGCCAGGGCGGCCGGTTGCAGCAAGCCGGCCCTGCATGAGCAGCCGGGCGGACCTTGGCGCGCTGCTGATCCTCGGCGCGGGCTGGGGGTTCACCGTCCCGCTCACCAAGATTGCCGTCAGCACCGGCCACGCACCGCTGGGGCTGATTTTCTGGCAGACCCTGATCGGAGCCGTGGCGCTGGGCGCGCTGCGGCTGATTCTGGGCAAACCTGTGCGCCTGTCCTGGCCCCTGTGGCGGACGTTTCTTCTGATTGCCTGCCTTGGCACTGTGCTTCCCAACTCTTTCAGCTACCTGGCCGCGGCGCAGCTGCATGCGGGGGTGATGGGCATCGTGATCTCGCTGGTGCCGGTTTTTGCCTTCCCGGTGGCGCTGCTGCTGGGCAATGACCGGTTCTCCTGGCGCCGCTTTCTGGGCCTGTTTGCCGGCCTCTGCGGTGTTGTAATGCTGGCCGGGCCGCAAAGCCTGCCCGAGGCGGCCATGGTGCTGTGGATCCCCGTCGCCCTGATCGCCCCCTTTTGCTATGCGCTGGAGGGCAATCTGGTCGCCAAGCTGGGCACCCAGGGCATGGGTCCGGGGCACGCGCTGTTCGGGGCCTCGGTTGCGGCAGCAATGATCTCTCTGCCGCTGCCGCTGGCGCTGGGTTCGGGGCAGTTCATCGATCCGCGCGGGCTGGTGTTCGGTGCGGCGGAATATGCGGTGCTGGGCTCTTCGGTGATCCATGTGCCGGTCTACACCCGCTATGTCTGGCTGGTTGGACGGGCCGGGGCGGTGTTTGCCTCGCAGGTCGCCTATGTCGTCACCGGTTCCGGGGTGGTCTGGGCGATGGTGTTATTGGGCGAAAATTACTCAGCTTTTGTCTGGCTGTCGCTTTGCCTGATCCTGGGCGGCGTATTTCTGGTGCAGCCGCGCCACAAGCGGCCTATGGTGGCTAAGGCCCCGGCTGGACAGGGCGGCCCGGCAGCGCAATAGCAGGCTGCGGAGCCGCTATGTGCTGGTGCCATTGGGGAAATAACGGGCCACACCGGATTTATGCAGCTGATAGAACTCACCGGAAACACCAGCGCCTTTATCGCCATTGCCATTGTGCTGGCCATGTTCGTGGCCTTTCTGCGCGAAAGCTACCCGGCCGAGGTGGTGGCCCTGACCGGTGTCACCATGCTGCTGATCACCGGTGTGCTGCCGTATGAACGCGCCCTGCCGGTGCTGGCCAATCCCGCGCCCTGGACCATCGCCGCCATGTTCATCGTGATGGGCGCGCTGGTGCGCACCGGCGCGCTGGATGCCTTTACCGCCACGGCGCAGAAACAGGCTGCGGTGAACCCGAAGCTGGCCATTGGCCTATTGATGGCCTTTGTGGTCGCAGCCTCTGCCGTGGTGTCGAACACGCCTGTGGTGGTGGTGATGATCCCGGTCTTTATCCAGATTTCGCGCACGCTGAATGTGGCCCCTTCAAAAATGCTGATCCCGCTCAGCTATGCCGCCGTCATGGGCGGCACGTTGACCCTGATCGGCACCTCCACCAACCTGCTGGTCGATGGTGTGGCGCGCGCCGAAGGCCTTGCCGCTTTCACGATCTTCGAGGTGACACCGCTGGGGCTGGCGGTTGTGGCCTGGGGGATGCTCTATCTGCGCTTCATCGCGCCCAAACTCTTGCCGGAACGCACCTCGATGGCGGCGATGCTGTCGGACCGTTCGAAGATGAAATTCTTCACCGAGGCGGTGATCCCGCCCGAAAGCAACCTTATTGGCCGCGAAGTCACCGGCGTCCAGCTGTTCAAACGCCCGGGCGTGCGGCTGATTGACGTTGTGCGCGGCGATGTCTCGCTGCGGCGTAATCTGAAGGGCGTGGAGCTGAAAGTGGGCGACCGCGTGGTGCTGCGCACCCAGATGACCGAACTGCTGAGCCTGCAGAGCAACAAGGAGCTGAAGCGGGTCGACCAGGTTTCCGCGGTTGAGACCACCACGGTAGAGGTGCTGATCACGCCCGGCTGCCGCATGGTGGGACGCAGCCTTGGCGCGATGCGCCTGCGTCGGCGCTACGGCGTCTATGTGCTGGCGGTGCACCGGCGCAACCAGAACATCGGCACCCAGCTGGACGAGCTGATCGTGCGGGTCGGCGACACCCTTCTGCTGGAAGGCAACGCCGAGGACATCCAGCGCCTGTCGGCCGATATGGATATGGTTGAGGTGTCCCAGCCCACCGCCAAGGCCTACCGCCGCAGCCACGCGCCGATTGCCATTGCGTCGCTCTTTGGGATCGTGGTTCTGGCAGCATTTGGCGTTGCCCCCATCCTGATGCTCTCCATTGCGGCTGTTTCAATTGTCCTGGTCACCCGGTGCATCGATGCCGAGGAGGCGTTTTCCTTTATCGACGGCCGGTTGCTGGCGCTGATCTTTTCCATGCTGGCCATCGGCGCGGCACTGGATGCTTCAGGCGCGGTCAGCCTCATCGTGAACGCCCTGTCGCCTTACCTGGGCACACTGCCGCCCTTTCTGCTTGTCTGGGCGATTTACCTTCTGACCTCGGTGATGACCGAGATGGTGTCGAACAATGCAGTGGCCGTGGTGGTGACACCGATTGCCATTGGACTTGCGCAGGCCATGGGTCTGGACCCGCGCCCGCTGGTGGTGGCGGTGATGGTCGCAGCTTCGGCATCTTTTGCGACGCCCATCGGCTATCAGACCAATATGATGGTCTACGGCCCCGGCGGCTATAAGTTCACCGACTTCATGAAGGTGGGCATTCCCCTGAACCTCAGCATCGGGCTGCTGGCGTCTTTCCTGATCCCGTTCATCTGGCCGCTGTGACGCCTGTGACCGGGCAGAGCTATCGGCGAAAAGGGCGTGGTGCGGCGGAACATTGCCGGTCCGGAAGCTCCTCCCGTGAAACCACAGTTTGCGCTCCCCATATCGTCCTCAACAGAGTTTTTCGTGAGGAGGGCAGGGGATGCTCATCAGACGTGGGGTTATCATGGCCGTGGTTTGTGCCGGGGCCGCTGTGGCCGGGCTTTCGATGCTGAAGGCCAATGCCAACGGGGCACCAGGGCTGGCGAACACCGCCTGGGTGCTGGAAGAAATGAACGGCGCGGCATTGCCGGAGATGCCCGAAGACATGGCGCGCACGCCGGGGATCCAGTTCGGCGCGGACGGCCAGTTTTCCGCCACCGCGGGCTGCAACATGATGAACGGCACGGCAGAGATCAACGGTGCGGCTATTTCCTTCCCGGATCCAATGGCCGCCACCATGATGGCCTGCCCACCGCCGCTGGACGAGCTGGAGCGCGGCATGGGTGAGGCGATGGCTGAAGCGGGCGAGATCCGGGTTGAGGACAGCCGCATGCTGCTGCTGAACGGTGCAGGTGCGGTTGTTCTGGCTTTCAGCGCCGCGCCCTGACCGGGTTCAGCCGTAGCGCTGCGCAAAGCGGCGCAGGATTTCCCCCGGCACGGTGACTTCCGCCGAATGGCACAGGCTGATCAGCGTATCAGCCTGTTCGGGGGGGAAGTAGCCGTGGTCCTTGTAAATGCGGATGCGCTGCTCAAAGTCGGCGGCATCGGCTTCCGGGTGGAACTGAGTAGCATAGACGTTCTGCCCCCAGCGGATCATCTGGAACGGGCAGGGGGCTGAGCTGACCAGCTGCACGCAGCCTTCGGGCAGGGCCTGCACGGCCTCTTTGTGGCCTACAAAAGCATCCCAGCTCTGCGGCAGCCCGGCGGTCAGCGGGTCCGCTGCGCCATCGGAGGTGACAGAGCAGGAGACAGGGCCGACGGGTTCGCCGTATTTCTCCTTGCTGACCGGGCCGTTCAGATGCGCGGCCAGCACGCCCAGCCCGTAGCAGCAGCCCATGTAAGGGTGGTCGTATTCGGTGATCTGCGGCATCAGCGACAGGATAGCGGCTTCGATCCGTGCCTCCGCTTCGGGTTTCGCGCCGGGATCATCACTAACGCAGCCTGGCCCGCCGCCGACAATGACGCCGGCGTACTCCCTGACATCCAGGCCTGCGGGCAGCTCCTGCTCATCCAGCCGGATGCGGTGCGCGCGGTCTTCTGTGATGCCACAGCGATTCAGGATCGAGGTGAATTCAGCGTCGGAGGCGTCACGCTCGGGGCGCAGCTGCAGGATCAGGAATTTTTTCATGCAAACCTCCTAGCCTGCGTGCAACAGCTGCGGCAAGGCAGCAAAATCCTTGGCCAAGGATTTTGGCAAAACTTTGGAAAAAAGTTTTGCGCGGGCTTGGTCACAGAGGC
>CAJXHQ010000192.1 GCA_913054485.1 uncultured Paracoccaceae bacterium | reverse complement strand
ACAGCAGCCCGACCTGATCATGCCGTTCGTGCGCGCCACCGTGGGCGCGATGCTGGGAGCATCTGTCACCGCCGGCGTGCTGGCCGGGGCTGGTGCCTAGGCTTATTCTCTGCTGTTCCTGCTGATTGTTCTGGCGGCCGGCGGCGCCGTCAATTTCCGCCTTCTGCGGCGCTTGAACTTCGCCCCCGGCACCGCTGAACTTTGCGCCATGCCGGGCGGCATTGCCGAGATGATCCTGCTCAGCGGCCAGGCCGGGGCGGACCAGGGGCGGGTGGCCATCGTGCAGGCGACCCGGATTGCCCCCTTGATACTGATGATCCCTTTTCTGGTCACCCTGTTCAGCGTTTCGAAGGCCGCCTCTGCTCCGGCTGCGACGGCAGAATTATCTGTCCAAGACCTTCTGTGGCTGGCCGGCTGCATTGCCCTTGGGGCTGGCCGCGAACCGCTGCACCAGGCTGCCCGCCCCGCTGATCATCGTGCCGATGGCAGCCAGCGCGGCGCTGCATGTCACCGGCACGTCCGGATTTACCATCCCGGAATAGCGCTCTGGTGGGGTGCAGGTGTTTGTCGGCATCACCGTCGGTGCGCGGTTTCTTGGCACTCCGCTGCGCGCGCTGCTGCGCTCCATTCAGGGCGCCGCCATGGCGGCAGGCGTGCAAGTGGCCATCGCTGCGGCCGCCACCCTTGCTGCGGCACGGATCAGCGGCTGGGATCCGCTGGCCCTGATGGTGGCCTATGCGCCGGGCGATCTGGCCGAGATGTCGCTGGTGGCCGTGGCCATGGGACAGGAGGCGACCTTTGCCGGCACGCATCATATCGGGCGGGTGCTGCTGGCGCTGCTTGTGGCCACGCTCCTGATTAGCGCCTTGCAGCGCGCATCGGGCGGACCGAACGAAGGGCAAAAAAATGACCATGGAACGCACACTCCCGCTAGCTGAGAGCGACTGCACCGTCCCCGACTTGCCTGCAATCCTTGGCGATCTGCTGCCGCGGCTGCCCTATGTGCTGCGGTTTCTGGCTGAAAATCACATCCGTACAACCGGGGAAACCGCTGCAGTCAAACAGGCGCTGGAAGATTGGCTGGCGGGCAGGCCTTCAGCGTTCGAATTCACCTTTCAGTCCAACCGCATCCTGATGCATGAGACCACCTGCACGCCCGCACTGGCGGACACTGCCGGACTGCGGGACGCGCTGGCCGAGGCCGGCAAGGACCCGGCGCCGCTGTCGCCGCAGCTGCCGGTAGAGGTCTCTGTCGACCACTCGATTGGGCTGGGGTATCGGCGGTTTGGAAGCCGTAAGTGTTATGGTCGGCCAGCCCGCAGCCCTCGCCATGTCCGAGGTGGAGGGCGTTGAACTGACCGGAGAACTGCCGGCTGGCGTGCTTTCCACCGATCTGGCGCTGGAGATCACTCACAGGCTGCGTAAACTGGGTGCCGCAGGCAGCTTTTTAGAATTCTTCGGGCCTGGGGGCGCTGCACTGACCGCAGGCGACCGCGCAGTGGTGGCCAATATGGCGCCGGAATACGGTGCCTCGACCGGCTTCTTTCCGGCGGACAGCGCTGTGCCCGCCTACCTGTGCCAGATTGGCCGGGGTGAGGCGCTGACTGTAGCCATCGAGCCGACGTTTCTGGCCATGGGCCTGTGGTTCGGCGCAGACGCCCGCCCGCGTTTCAACCGGTCCCTTACGGTCTGACTGAGCATACTGCGGCCAGTGATTACCGGGCCGCGTCGGCCGCAGGACAGGCTGGAGCCATCCGAGGCCCCCGGCGCCATTGCACAGGCCATCGGCCGCGACCTGGCCAAGGCAGAACCCAACGCCGTCCCCGATGGGGCCATGGGGGTGGCGGCAATCACCAGCTGCACCAACGCCTCCGACCCGCGGCTGCTGATCACAGCCGGTCTGCTGGCCCGCAACGTCCGCGCATTGGGGCTGCGGGTGCTGTCTTGGGTCAAAACCTCTCTGGGGCCGGGCTCACCCGCGGCGCAGAACTATCTGCAGCGCGCCGGGCTTTTGGACGACCCGGAGGCGCTAGGATTTGCCATTGCCGGCTTCTGCTGCACCACCTGCATCGGCAATTCCGGCCCGCTGCCTGAGGTGATCGAAGGTGCGCTGCAACGGGGCAAGGCCGTGGCCGCCGTGCTTTCGGGGAACCGCAACTTTCCGGGGCGGGTGCATAAGAATCTGGATCTCGGCTTTCTTGCGTCGCCGCCGCTGGTGGTTGCCTATGCCCTGCGCGGAGATGTGCGCAGCGATATCTGCCGAGAACACGGCAGGGAAGTGGCTGACCAAACGCGGCGCTGATCCGGAAAACCTCATCGTCTTTGCCGCCTACCGTGGCAACTGGGAGGTCATGCTGCGCGGGCTTTTCACCAACCGGCTGGCGCGGAACTATCTGGCAGGAGGGCTTGGCCCGGTCGAAACCGTGTTGGAGGACGGCACGGTCCTGCCGTTCTTTGAGACGGCGGCATACTCCCCGGCCTGCTGAAACGCTTCCTATAATCGGCTTGCAATCTGCCGGTCAGGCACCTGCGGCTGGCTTGAACTTCTGCACGATACAATCCGCGGTGGCCGGGCTGCAGGCCATCGGCAGATCATAGACGATGGCCAGCCGTGTCAGCGCCTTGACGTCCACGTCGTGCGGCATAGGCGACATCGGGTCAATGAAGAAGATCAGCGCGTCCAGCCCGCCCTCACAGATCATCGCACCGATCTGCTGATCCCCGCCCAGGGGGCCGCTTTTAAACCGGGTCACATCCAGAGATGGCAGTGCTTCCTGAAGACGGCCGCCTGTTGTCCCCGTGGCAAATATCCGGGCCCCGTCAAAGTATGTCTGATTTGCCTCGGCCCAGGAGATCATCTTGTCCTTGCAGGCATCATGCGCAATCAGCGCAATCTTCGGTTTGGCGGGCATCGCCGGTTCTCCATGCAAAGGGCTGGTTGTGTTAGCGATAACGTACCGTTTTTTGGCCTCGCTTTCCAGTCAAAACACACCTCGTTCAGGCCTGGTTTTCAAAGAAAAGGCCTACAGGCCGAACGCGGGGATCGCCTGAACCTGACCAAAAGGTGCGGCAATCGGTGACCGCGCAGATTCTAGAGGCTTGCTCCGGCCGCGATGCCGGCCGCGCTGGTTCTGTACCAGCCGGCTCTGCTATGGCTGCCGACCGGGCACCGATGGGCGCGCCGACACTTCGGGCTGCCTTTGCCGCGGGCAGCTTGATCGACACGCTGGCGCGGGTTGTGGGTAAAGTCATGGAGGAACAGCCCGGCTGTAACCTCATCGTCGAAAACAAGCCCGGTGCGGCCGGCGTGGATATATTCATCGGTATCAATCACCAAGATGCGCCCCAAAGATACGGTTGTTGGTGTGGGTGGCAGCATGCCGATCATGGAACTGTTCATCCGTGAGGTCGAAGCCCGCAGCCCCGTGTCACCTGTAACGGTCCCCGCGACCCCAACGGGCGGGGCGCCCAGGCCTCCTTCCAGTTCGCACACCGCTACCCCTGCAGGCAGGCGCTGATCGAGAACGGGGTGATGGCGATTTCCGCGCGCGGGACATCCTGCGCTTCGGGATCACGCCGCTGTTCCTCAATGAGGATGATATTGCGCGTACAGCCGAGATCCTTGAGGGTATCTTGAAGAACGGGATCTGGAAAGAAGAGCGCTTCCAGCACCGGGCAAAAGTGAGCGGATCAGGCAGCAGAAGGAGGACGCCATGGACAAGAGCCCGCAATGGCGCAGCATGGATGATAAGACCCGCGCAAAGGCCTATTCGCCCAGCTCGGCGCTGGACGGCAGCATAGACCCGTTCATTGCTGCATATGTGGATGGCAGCAAGGCGGCTTATGCCGCCTGCGGTGAAGCGCAGACGCTGCGCTATGGCAGCAAGCCTGGCAATACCGTCGATCTGGTGCTGCCGGATGCCGCCGGCCCGGTGCCGCTGCATGTCTTCATCCATGGCGGCTACTGGCAGGAGCTGTCCAAACGGGAGTCCTTCTTTCCCGCCCCCGACACCCTGGCGCGCGGCATGGGCTATGCCGCCGTCGACTACACCCTGGCCCCCGAAGCCTCCATTGCGGAAATCGCAGAGGAATGCTGCGCGGCACTGACCCTGCTGGTGGAAAACGCGGCCGGCATTGGACTCGATCCCGCCCGCATAGTGCTCAGCGGATCCTCCGCAGGGGCGCATCTGGCGGCCATGTGCTGCATCCGCCTGCCGGCACGTCTGCGCCCGCGAGGAGTGGTGCTGATGTCCGGCGTCTACGAGCTGGAGCCGCTGGTCGGCACCTATGTCAACGACGCGCTCGGTTTGGATGCGGCGGCGGCGCAGGCCGTCAGCCCGGCGCTGCTGGATCTGGCAGGCTTTCCGCCAGCGCTGATTGCCTGGGGGCGGCAGGAAACCGCAGAATTCAAACGCCAAAGCCGGCAGTTTGCCGGTCTTCTGGCCGCCGCCGGCACCCCGGTGGAGACCCTGGAAATGGAGGCGCGCAACCACTTCGATATCGTCGCAGATATCGCCAACGAGACAAGGCTGGGACAGAAAATGGCCGACTTGGTTTCCGTTTGAGGAGAACGGACAATGCCCCCGTAAAAACCCGCCTTTCCAGATCTGGCCGACGCGTCGCAAGTTGTGGTTTCGGCTGAAATGCGGCCCATCACCGAGACCGCGGCCCGGACGCGGGAAGGTGTGATGAAGGACACGGGCAGTCAGCGCGGTCTGGCTGAAGGTCTATGACAACCCGGCCTCCGACAATCTGCTGTATCAGGTCGCCGAAGCGCTGATCGCCTTGGACGAGAAGGTCTCGCTTTACCGCTGGCGGCATTTCACCAGCGTACACAAGATCATCGGCTATGCGCCCGGCACCGTCGGCGCGGCCGGCGTGGGCCAGTCGATCCAGGCGCGGACGCCGCCCAGCAGCAGGCTCCAGACCATGCCGCCTGCCTCGACACAGCGCTGCCAGTCCGCCTTATGGGCCGCATTTCAGGCCAAGGCGCGCATGTGGTGGCAGGGGGCAAGCCCCCAGCATTTCAAGCGCTGTGCGCATCGAGCCCGTTCCGGTGCGCCCGAGCCCGGCGCCGATCAAGTGCAAATCTGCTTTCATATCAGGCCCCGCCGATGGCCGGATGGAAACCGCTGCGGCGGACGGGTACAAGCCCTGGCAGCAACGGAAAAGCTCATGCAAGGGATAGCTGTCCGGGCTGGTTATTGAGTTCAGACCAGCACGGTCCCGGCTGTCCTTCGATCTCCATCCGGTGCGACAGGTTCTTGTCCGCGCTATAGTGGCGCAGCCCCTCTTCGCCGTCTTCACGGCCGTAGCCGCTCCATTTCACCGTCGCCGACGGGGGGCGGCAGCGAGGCCTCCAGCCAGTTGATCGATCGGTTGCCGGTCTCCATGCCTTCGACCATACGGTCCAAGTTGGCTGTCGAATGCGTGCAGCCATAGGAGGCCAGCCCCTAAGGCAATTTGTTGGCCTGGGCGATGCCGTCCTCCAGCAAGTCCATGGGGGGATCATGGCGGTGGGGCCGAAGGGATCCTCATTGATGATCTTGGCGCTGTCCGGGGCATTGGCCAGCGCGGTGGGGGCGAAGACATAGCCCGGGTCACTGGTCCGGTGCCCGCCGGCGGGCAGCTGCGCGGCCTTGTCCACGGCGTTATCCACCAGCATTTGCATCGCGGCCAATCGCCGGTCGTTGGCGACCAGCCGGATCTGATCTTGCGGGATCAGGAAGCTGAAAATGTCGCGGGCAAGCCAACGGCCAGGTGGAGCATCCCGTCCGGCAGGCTTGCATCCTTAAAGGCGCGGGCAATATGCAGCGCGCTTGCCCGGGGGGGCATTTTCTCGTGATGGCGGAAGGTGACGCCAACCGGCCCTCACCTAAGGGCACCTGCCAGCTGAGCTGTTCCAGAATGCCGCTCTTGATGTCCTGTGCGGCCACATGGGCAGGCATCAGGCCGATCTGGATATTGCCATGGCGGCCGGCCGCGACCAGCAGACGAAGCCATTTGAACATCACTCAGGGTAGGACACGTTCAACGATGCCGGTATGACTGGCGGCCAGGCGGGTCCCCTAGAAACGCAGCTGGGTTTCTTCTTGCAGTATTGAACTGACGACGCTCATCGCGGCAAGGGCGGAACTGCGCGGATTGTCCGGCAGGGCGTTGCCCGAAATGCGGAACTGAAGGCTGCCGAATTCCCCCTCGGCCCGGATTTCGTGGATGTTAGCGGTGACCGCCGGATCGGCAATCAGCTCCACCTCGGTGCGGTCAAAGCCAAGGCCGGACAGCGCCACAGATGCCGCTACATTGGCGTTCTTGGGGTAGGCTGCGGCGG
>CAJXHQ010000191.1 GCA_913054485.1 uncultured Paracoccaceae bacterium | reverse complement strand
CCCGGAGTATTTTGGAAAAGGTGAACGCGGGCGCGTGACCCAGGCCGGTTTTGCCCTAGGATAGGGGCATGCGCGCGATCATCGGGATACTGGCCGCTCTTCTGGCCCTGCCTGCGGCGGCCCAGGAGCGGCGGGCGAGCCATTGCATCGCGCTCGCAGAGGCCGCGCCCGGGATCGGGTATCTGCACCTGGCTTCCTGGCAGTCACCGGTGCCGGAGTTTTCCGTCAGTGTCCGCTATATCAGCCACGCGAGCTTTCTGATCCGCACGCCGGGCGGGCTCAGCATGATCACCGATTTCACCGGTTTTACCGGCAGTGCAGGGCTGATCCCGGATGTGGTCACCATGAACCATGCTCACGAGACCCATTGGACTGCTTTCCCTGACCCGGCAATCCCGCATGTGCTGGAAGGCTGGGGGCCTTTTGGTGAAGGGATCGAGCATCATCTGGACCTCGGTGAAGTGCTGATCCGCAATGTGTCCACCGACATCCGTTCGGCCTATGGCGGGGTAGAGGAGAAGGGCAATTCGATCTTTGTCTTTGAGGCGGAGGGGCTCTGTGTCGGCCACCTTGGTCATCTGCATCATATGCCGACACCGGAGCAATTTGCTGCTCTCGGGCGGCTGGATGTGGTGATGGCGGCGGTGGACGGCGGCATGACCCTGGCGCTGCCTGAGATGGTGCGTGTGCTGCAGCGGTTGCGCTCCTCGGTGATCATCCCGATGCATTGGTTCTCGGAGTATTCGCTGGAGCAGTTCCTGCAGCAGATCGGGTCTGATTTTGACGTGGCCCGCCCCGGGGACAGCGCGATGACTGTGTCGCTGCGCAGCCTGCCGGACCGGCCGACGGTCTGGGTGCTGGAGCCTTCCTTCTTGCAGGATGATGAGTGAGGGCTTGCCAGGCAGGCGTGCTTTGGCCATGGATGGGGCATGTCGCTGAACCCTGCTACTCCCGATTTTGCCGCCCTGTTGGGCACCCTGCTGCCTGATGACGTGCTGCGACCGGCCGGGCCGCGCTACCTGGAGGAGCCGCGCGGGCGCTACCAGGGCCAGGCCGGTGTGCTGGCGCTGCCGCGGGATGCGGAGCAAGTCTCGGTCCTGGTGCAGGCGGCGAACAGGGCGCGGGTGCCGGTGGTGCCTTACGGCGGCGGCACCGGGCTGGTGGGAGGCCAGGTGAAACCCGATGGGCCGGCCCCGCTGGTGATTTCGCTGGAGCGGATGCAGGCGGTGCGCGGGGTCTATCCGACGGAGAATGTGATCGTCGCGGAAGCCGGCGCTGTGCTGGCGGATGTGCAGGCCGCGGCAAAGGATCAAGGCAGGCTGTTTCCGCTGTCACTGGCCGCTGAGGGCACGGCGCGGATCGGCGGCAACCTGTCGACAAACGCGGGCGGCGTCAACGTGCTGCGCTATGGCAATGCGCGTGACCTTTGCCTGGGGCTGGAGGCGGTGCTGCCAACGGGCGGGATCTGGCACGGTCTCAGCCGGCTGCGCAAGGACAACACCGGCTATGATCTGCGGGGCTTGCTATGCGGTGCCGAGGGCACCCTGGGGATCATCACCGCTGCGGCGCTGAAATTGTCACCGGTGCCGGCCGGGATTGGCACGGCGGTATTTGTGGTGCCCTCCTCTGAGGCGGCGCTGGAGCTGTTGGCGCTGGTGCGCAGCCATCTGGGAGAGGGCGTCAGCGCCTTTGAACTGATCCACCGCCAGGGGCTGGAATTCCTGCAGGAGGTGATGCCGCAGGTGCGGCTGCCTTTTGCCGCGCCGCCGGAATGGTGTGTGCTGATTGAGGCCGGGCTGGCGCGCGGGCTGGACCCGGCGGCCGCGCTGGAGGATCTGTTTGCGGCCGCAGCCGGGGACGGCCTGGCGCTGGACGGGGTGATTGCCCAGTCAGACGCGCAGCGGCAGCAGCTTTGGACCATGCGGGAAAGCATCCCGGAGGCCAACCGGCTGGTGGGATCGATCTCCAGCCACGATATCTCTGTGCCAATCTCGCGCATCCCGGAGTTCATTTTGCGCGGACGGGAAGCGCTGGCCGCGCTTGGCCCGTTCCGGATCAATTGCTTCGGCCACGTTGGCGATGGCAATCTGCATTTCAATGTCTATGCGCCGAAGGGAGAGAGCCGGGATGCCTATAAACCGCGCGCAGGAGAGATCCAGGCGGTGATACATGATCTGGTGCACAGTTTCGGCGGCTCTTTCAGCGCCGAACACGGGGTGGGGCGGATGAAGACCGGGGATCTGGAACGCTATGGCGATCCGGTGAAACTGGCGGCGATGCGGGCAATGAAGGCAGCGCTGGATCCGAACGGGATCATGAACCCTGGTGCGGTGCTGCGCGGCTAGGGCAGGACCGGGGCGCTGCCCCGGACCCCGGGATATTTTCAGCCAAATGAAGATGGCCGGGGGTGTTCAGAGGCCTTCGAATTCGCAGAGCACGTGCACATCCATGCCCATGTCCTCCAGCACCTTGCGGCCGCCGAGTTCCGGCAGGTCGATGATGAAGGAGCAGGAGATGATCTCACCGCCGAGGCGCTCGATCAGCTTGATACCGGCCGAGGCGGTGCCGCCGGTGGCCAGCAGGTCATCGACCACCAGGATCTTTTCGCCGGGCTGGATGGCGTCATCGTGGATCTCGACGATGGCTTCACCATATTCCAGCGTATAGTCCTGGCTGATGGTGGTGCCGGGCAGCTTGCCCTTCTTGCGGATCGGAACGAAGCCGACGGAGAGCTGGTGCGCGATGGCGCCGCCAAGGATGAAGCCGCGGGCCTCGAGCCCGACCACCTTGTCGATCCGCTCGCCCGCGTAGGGGTGCAGCATCTGGTCAATGGCCATGCGGAAGCCGCGCGGGTCGGCAAACAGCGTGGTCACATCGCGGAACATGATGCCCTCGTGCGGGAAGTCCACGATGGTGCGGATGTAATCCTTGACGTTGGTTTTCTTCGGCATGGCGCGGGATCCCCTTGCAGTCGTGCTGTGCGGCGGCGCAGGCAATGCGGCCCGGGCCACTGGCGGTTTGGCCGATCAGCGGCGGCACTGCAAGGGGGAATAGGCGGGGCTTACTTGCGGCGGCCCAGAAGGCGTGACCGGTAGAGACTTTTCGGCAGCCAGCCGAGATGCCCCCGGTTCCAGTCGCGCCGGCGGTTCACAAGAAGGCTCTGTGCATCCCAAAGTGTCATTTTCTGCTCCCTTGTTAAGTCGATAAAAGCCTGTATTTATTATTGGTGTTACAGACGTGCCATATGCAATGTATATACATTTGATATGGCGATTTCAAGACATCAGCGGCAAGGCGGGTCCAGTGAGCAAAAAAGAAGCCAAGTCAGGCAATAAGAAAGACAGCCAGCTGGTGCTGCGTCTGGACAAGACCCAGCGTGATGCTTTCGTGGATCTGTGCAAGGATCTGGACACCTCGGCCGCGCGGGAGATCCGCCGCTTTATCCGCGGCTTCCTGAAAGAGCACGGCGAGGAGTGATCCTTATGCCGGACGCCGCAGAAACGCGGTGGCCAGCCCCATGCCGATCAGCGCCGTGCCGCCCGCACGGGTAAGATGCGCCATGGCCGCGGGCCGGGCGATCCAGCGCCGCAGCCGGTCAGCCAAAAGCGCATAGGCCAGCGCGTTCAGCCCGCCCAATGTCACAAAGGTGGCGATCAGGATTGCAAACTGCGGCAGCAGCGGCTGGTCGGGCCTCAGGAACTGCGGCACGAAGGCAATGAAAAAGGCAATGGACTTGGGGTTCAGCGCCGTCACCGCCGCGGCGTGGCCGAAAACGCCGCGGGCAGAAACCTCGCGCACAGGAACCAGCCCTTCCGCTGCCGCCGCAGGCGCGCTGCGCCAGAGTTTCACTCCCAGCCAGACCAGATAGGCGGCACCGGCCCATTTCAGCACGGTGAACAGCGTGGCGGAGGCCAGCACCAGCGCGCCGAGGCCCAGCAGCGAGGCGCTCATGGCGATGAAATCCCCCAGGGCGACCCCCATGGCAGAGGAGACCGCAACAGGGCGGCCCTTGGTCAGCGCGTAAGACAGCACCAGCAGCACGGTGGGACCAGGGATCAGCAACAGGGCGAGGGAGGCGGCGCAAAAGGCGAGCCAGAGGGCGGGATCCATAGAAATTCCTTTTTACAATGCACTGGTCACCCAGCGAGCAAAGACAGAGCTTTCTTTGCCGGTCAAGCGGCAAGCTGAAAAAGAAAAAGGCGCAGCCGGATGCTGCGCCTTCTGAATTTCCGGGGCAGGTTTGGTCAGCCCAGAACCCGGCCTGCCACAGCGTCCAGCTTTGCCAGCAATGCGGGATCGCGCTTGTCCGGCGCGGTCATGATGGCGTATTCCAGCGCCCGGTCGCAGCCGTGCGGGCAGAGGTCGCGCTCGGCTCCCAAAAGGGCGGGAAGGCGGCGGACCATGTCTGCGCCTTTGGTGGAATTGCCCTGCAGCGTGGCGATGATGGTGGTGATATCCACTGCACCGTGATCCGGGTGCCAGCTGTCATAATCGGTGACCATGGCAACCGAGGCGTAACACAGCTCTGCCTCGCGGGCGAGCTTGGCCTCGGGCATGTTGGTCATGCCGATCACATCCGCGCCCCAGCTTTCGCGGTACATCTTGGATTCCGCCAGCGAGGAAAACTGCGGCCCTTCCATTGCCAGGTAGGTGCCGCCGCGGTGCACGGCGATGCCGGCGTCTTTTGCTGCCGCCTCGCAAGCATCGCTCAGGCGCGGGCAGGTCGGGTGGGCAACGCTCACATGGGCCACGCAGCCGGTGCCAAAGAAGCTTTTGTCGCGCGCAAATGTCCGGTCGATGAACTGATCGACGATGACAAAATGCCCCGGGGCCATCTCCTCGCGGAAGGACCCGCAGGCCGAGACCGAGATCACATCCGTCACGCCCAGCCGTTTCAGCGCGTCGATATTGGCGCGGTAGGGCACTTCGGTGGGCGAATGCACATGGCCGCGCCCGTGGCGTGGCAGGAAGGCCATTTTCACGCCGTCTAGCGTTCCGGTCAGGATCTGGTCGGAAGGATCGCCCCAAGGCGTGTCCACGCTGACCCATTCAGCGCCTTCCAGCCCGTCGATCTCATAAAGGCCTGAGCCGCCGATCACGGCAATCATCGTCTCGCTCACCTGTCATCCTCCTGATGGAAATCCGTTTCGCGCCGGTTGTGCCCGTGCAAGGAAGATTTGACAAGCATGCTCCGGATTGCGGGACTGCAGGACGTGCCACTCTGCGGCACGGCCCGACTTCACCCTTGTTCGCCCCGGCAGGGCGGGCGCATAGCGAACAGAACTCTCAATGGCGGGCGTCACCCATGAGCGGAAATCTTTTTGCGGTGTTCACGGCGCTTTACGCGGCGATGATCTTCGGGCTGCTGGTCCATATCCAGCGCAAAGGGCTTGTCACGGCAGACCCTGTGGCGGGTGCTTTTGTCTCGGTCGCGGCAATGACGGTCTCCTTCTGGTCGCTGGTGCCGGTCTTTGGCGGGCTGGAATGGTTTGGCCATCCGGCGATGATCTATTTCGTGATTGCGGGCCTCGCCTTTCCGGCGCTGGGGCAGTTCTTTCAGATCCAGTCGGTGGCCCGCGTCGGCCCGTCGCTGAGCGCCGCGCTTGGGGCTTTCATGCCGCTTTTTGCGGCCCTGCCCGCGGTGCTGTTCCTGGGCGAGCAGCTGACCGGGCAGATGGTGGTCGGCTTTGTGGCGATGACGGGCGGTCTTCAGAAGCGAGAAGCCGCGGATGCACCACCTGGTCACCGCGCTTCTGGTGGTGAGCGGCGCGATCCTGATCGTGGCGCGCTGATCCTGCCGCAGCATGGGGCAAAAGAGGGGCCGGCGCGGTGCCGGCCATGCCCGGCCCTTGTGCGATGGGCGCTTTTTCGCTAGGGGCGGGGCCAGCGAACCCTCCTCCCAAAGACGCAGGTACGACCCATGAGACGCGCAGCCCTTGGCCTTTTGGCCAAACATATTTCTCCGCCCAACCTTTCCATCATGCAGGATGAGGGCTGGTCGGTCTCCCGCGTCCGCACCGAGCTTCTGTCGGGCCTCACTGTGGCGCTGGCGCTGGTGCCGGAAGCGGTGGCCTTTGCTTTTGTGGCAGGCGTTCACCCGCTGGTCGGCCTTTACGCGGCTTTCCTGGTCGGTCTGATCACCGCCGTCTTCGGCGGCCGCCCGGGCATGATCTCGGGCGCAACCGGCGCGCTGGCGGTCGTGATGGTGGCGCTGGTGGCCGATCATGGCGTTGAATACCTTTTCGCGACTGTGGTGCTGATGGGGATCCTGCAGATCATTGCAGGCGCGATGCATTGGGGGAAATTCATCCGGCTGGTGCCGCATCCGGTGATGCTGGGCTTTGTGAATGGCCTGGCCATTGTGATCT
>CAJXHQ010000190.1 GCA_913054485.1 uncultured Paracoccaceae bacterium | reverse complement strand
CCGTCGATCTTCACGGCGGAGAACTTTGGCGGCACCTGCATGATATCGCCGAGGAGCTGCGGCAGCGCGGCCTTGATCTCCTCGTCCGAGGGGCGGTCGGTGCTTTCGGCGATTACCTCGCCCTCGGCGTCATCGGTGTTGGTGGACTGGCCCAGCCGCACGGTGAACGTATAGACTTTCAGCGCGTCGGTGATGTAGGGCACGGTCTTGGTTGCTTCGCCCAGCGCCACGGCCAGAACGCCGGTCGCTTCGGGATCCAGGGTGCCCGCATGACCGGCCTTCTTGGCCTCCATCGCCCAGCGCACCTTGTTGACCACGGCCGTCGAGGTCAGCCCGGCGGGTTTATCCACCACCAGCCATCCGGAAATATCGCGCCCTTTGCGTTTGCGTGCCATGTCTGTCCCTACCAAATCTGAGGCGCGCGGGGTAGCGGATCGCCGCGGGGGTGTCAATTTGGCAATTCGAAGACCAAAAGCGGGAGTATGCTGCTTTGGGGTCCCTCTTCACCAATTACTGCTCATCCCAGCCCGCCGCGGGACGGGTACACGTCTGCCCTGAAACCGTTTTACTGTTCCGGTTCAACCACGCCCACGATTGGCCCCATCATGAAACCGGCATCGCTGCGGCCCAAAGCGGGCGCGTGCATACGTGAGATATTGCCGTCGAAATACAGTGCGTTGGGCAGGTGAAGGTGATCGCGGAACAGCCGCCCGAACTGGTGGAAATTCACCGCATTGCGCGAGATCGCAAAAATCACGCGCCGCCCGTCCGCCGAGGTGCCGACACCGTTGCGGACGTAATAGGAGGTGGAATCTTCCAGAAACCGGGGATGCAATTCGCCGCTAATGACAAGCATCGGCCCCGATTGGGTCGCATCCCTGCATTGGGTCCCCGCATCGCGGAAGGCCAGCGTTTCAAACACATCCGCCCGGCCTTCGCGCAGGCAGAAAACGCCATTGGGCAGCAGTCCGAAATTGCCAGGGCCCGCGTTGGGGATCAGCCGCATCTCCTGCACGCCGCCTTCTACATAGAGGCCCACAGGCGAGCGGTCCGCATGATACATGCCGGCATTGGCGGCAAAGGCGAGGCGCTTGCCCTCTTTTGCAAGGGCGGTCTCAAGCTCGGTGAAATGGCCGTAGACCTTGCCGTCGCCGTCGCGCAGGAACAGGCGCAGGTCTTCGCGGGCGGCATCCGCCTCGCAGATCGTGAACCGGCTGCCGTCAAAGGCAATATCGCGGCACTCAACAGCCGCAGCCGGGGCAGCTGCCAGCGCCGCCCAGAGCGCCAGCAAGATCCGTTTCAATCTTCAATATCGCGGCGCACCGCGTCCTGGCTGAGCATGCGGCGGGTGTCGTCCATCTGATCAAAGGTCTGATCCAGCTGGAAGCGCAGATCCGGGGCAAACTTCAGCCCCAGCTTCTTGCCGACCGCGCGGCGCAGCTCACCCTTGTTGCGCGCAAGCAGCTTCAGCACGTCCTCCTGGCCCTTGCCGCCCAGGGGCAGCACGTAAGCCGTGGCGATCTTCAGATCGGGCGAGGTGCGCACCTCGCCGACCGTGATGGACATGCGGTTCAGGTCCGGATCATGCACGTCTGCGCGCGCCAGCACCTCGGAAAGAGAGCGGCGGATCAGTCCGCCCACACTCAGCTGTCGCTGCGAGGGACCGGGACCATCGTGGAATTTATTCTTACCCATATCCCCGATTTATGCGCATTTGCAGGCTTTGCCAATGGGGGCCGGAGCGGTTAGGAGGGATTCAGCTTCTGAAAGTAAAGGGATTGGCAGATGACTCATACGCCAGGGATTGTGATTGTCGGGGCTTCGGGCCGCATGGGCCAGATGCTGATCAAGACGGTTCTGGACAGCGACAAGGCGACGCTTGCAGGCGCGGTGGAGCGCTCGGGCCACGATTGGGTCGGCCAGGACATCGGCGCGGCGATGGGCGGCCAGCCGGTTGGCGTCACCGTGACGGATGACGCGCTGGAGGCCTTTGCATCGGCCCAGGCGGTGATCGACTTCACCGTGCCGGAGGCAACGCTGGCGTTTTCCAAGCTGGCCGCCCAGGCGCGCTGCGTGCATGTGATCGGCACCACCGGCATGACAGATGAACAGATCGCCGAGTTGGAACCCGCCGCCCGCCACGCGACCATCGTGCGCGCCGGCAACATGAGCCTCGGCGTGAACCTTCTGACCCAGCTCACCAAGAAAGTCGCCGCAGCCCTGGACGAGGATTTCGACATCGAGGTGATCGAGGCGCATCACCACCACAAGGTCGACGCCCCCTCCGGCACCGCGCTGATGCTGGGCGAAGCGGCGGCCGAAGGCCGCGGCGTGGCCCTCAAGGATGTGGAAGACCGCGCCCGCGACGGCATCACCGGCGCGCGCAATAAAGGCGATATCGGCTTCTCCGTGATCCGCGGCGGCGATATCGTCGGCGAACATGACGTGCTCTTCGCAGCCGCAGGTGAACGCATCGTGCTGCGCCATATGGCCACCGACCGCTCAATCTTTGCCCGCGGCGCGCTGAAGGCCGCGCTTTGGGGTCAGGGCAAAGCGCCGGGTTAGTATGACATGGTGGATGTGCTCGGGCTCTGATAGCTCCTGGCATGCGGCCTATCCGGTGCGGGTTCCAAGGCAGGAAAAGGCAGAAAACAATTGCGCGCCTTGCGGGCAATTCATTATTCTTCAGGTATAATTATCTGGAGGATTTCCATGAAGACCGTTATTGCTGCCGCCGCATTGGGCCTCTGCGCCGCTGCAGGACCCGCCTTCAGCCTTGATCTGACCGATATCAAGGAAGCCGTGCAATCGCAGACCGGGTCTCCGGGCGTTCCTTTTGGCGACTACACCGTGCTTCTGGACCAGGAACTGGAGGGCGGCGTGTCGGTGCTGGCTGGCTGTTCGTCGGGGAAGAAGGATGGCCTGG
This sequence comes from uncultured Paracoccaceae bacterium, assembly GCA_913054485.1. Lineage (GTDB taxonomy): Bacteria > Pseudomonadota > Alphaproteobacteria > Rhodobacterales > Rhodobacteraceae > FREY01. Next base: position 3,445 of record CAJXHQ010000190.1, on the reverse strand, counting down.
GGGCTGACTTCAAAGACGGGCTGGCAGGCGCGATTGACTCGATACCGGCCCCGTTTCCGCTGAATCTTGCGCGTAACACAGCCCGGCGGAAGATCGAGAACGGGGCGCTGTCAATCGACGAGGGCGAAGGCTTCTGTTTTGCGGTGGCCCATCAGGCCGGGCAGTTCAAACGCGCCAAAGGTCTGCGCAATGGCAGCATCTATGTGACCTCGTGGAAGGACGGGAAGATCGTGGACCAGCGGACGGACAGCCGGTTTTGCCGCAATCTGTCTGCCAATATCGCCTGTTTCGAGGTTGTGGAGCTGCCTGCCGGAAGCAGCGCAGCTGTTGACGGTGTTTCCGGCTGCTTCCACACAGAGATCAATGGCAAACTGAAGTCAGTCTCATTCGGGCGCGGGGCAAGCATTCCCGGCAAAGTGTCGGATACTTTCGCGGCCTCAGCTTCTGTTTCTGATGATTCGTGCCTTGCTCGTGGCCTCGGCGCGGACAAAAAGGACTGACCCCGGCTAAGCACGCGGCAAGGCGCAGGCATCAAAAATCGATGGCGATGCCCTTTTTCTCCCAGTCGCCGTAGCGCGCCGGGTCCGGACCGTCGCGGCCGCCGAGTTCTTTGGCGGCGGGTGCTTGGGCTGCTTCCGCCTTGCGGCGCGTTTCGGCTTCGGCCAGCGCGCGCTGGGCGGCGGGGGGCAGGTCTTGCCATTCGGGGCGGATCTGATCGCTCATCGCGGGTTCCTTTATGCTGGTGCCATGATATACGCCCCTGTCCGGCGGGAACAACCCGCCCTGTGAAGCTGGAACCCGAGATGCCCAAACCCGCAAAACCCGCTCTGCCGCCTCTGGATGACGCCCGCCGCAGCGCGGTCTACCTGCTGGATCAGGTCCTGGGCGAGGAGGGCCGACTGATGGCCGAGGTGCTGGGTGCCGGCACGCTGGACAAGCTGGCCCCGGAAGAGCGCGCGCGGGCGCAGCGGCTGGCACTGGAGGCGCTGCGCAATCTCGAGCGCTGTGACCGCGTCTTGCAGAAACACCTGCGCAAAGCGCCGCCGCTGCATGTGATGAACGCCCTGCGGCTTGGTGCGCTGGAGCTGTGCCAGGGCGGCGCGGCGCATGGCGTGGTCAATGCGCTGGTGGCCATTGTGGCGCGCCACAAACGGCACGGCCAGCTGAAGGGAATGGTCAACGCTGTCCTGCGCAAAGTGGCAGAGAAGGGCCCGGAGGAATGGGCCAAGCTGCGCACGCCGCGGCTGCCGAAATGGTTGCGAAAGCCCTTGGCGCAGGCCTGGGGCAGTGAAGAAATGCTGGCCATCGAGGCGGTTCACTACGCCGGTGCACCGCTGGATATCTCGGCCAAGCCGGGGGCGGATCTCGCAGCCTTGGGCGGTGAGGTGCTGCCGACCGGGTCGTTGCGGCTGGCTGATGCGGGCCAGGTGACTGCGCTGCCGGGCTATGACGCCGGAGACTGGTGGGTGCAGGATGCGGCAGCGGCGCTGCCTGCCAAACTGCTGAACCCGCAGGCCGGAGAAACAGTTCTGGACCTCTGCTCGGCGCCGGGCGGCAAGACATTGCAGATGGCCGCTGCCGGAGCCAAGGTCACCGCGCTGGATATCTCGGAGAAACGTCTGGCGCGGCTGCAGGCCAACCTGCACCGTACCGGGCTGACGGCAGCTGTTGTTGCCGGCGACGCGCTGGAGCACGAAGGCACCTATGATGCCGTTCTGCTGGACGCGCCCTGCACGGCGACCGGCACCATCCGCCGCCACCCGGATCTGCCGCATGCCAAGGACGGCAGCGACTTCGGCGCGCTGATCGAACTGCAGGCGCAGATGCTGGCCCATGCCTGGGGTCTGGTGAAACCCGGCGGCCGGCTGGTGTTCTGCACCTGCTCGCTGCTGCCGGATGAAGGCGAATGCCAGGTTGAGGAGGCTCTGGAAATGTTTGAAGACATGGAGGCCGACCGCAGCGCGCTTGAACTGCCTGGTGTTGACCCGGCCTGGATTACCGAAGAAGGCGGGCTTCGCCTGCGCCCGGATCACTGGGCGGAAAAAGGCGGCATGGATGGGTTTTACATGGCCTGTCTGCGCAAATCTGCCTGACCGGGGGGGTGCTGTCCTTTGACGGTGACTTGCGCGTCCGTGCACGTTAAGGTCGTGCGAAAACGCCTAAGGCGTAAGAGGCACGGGCTATGTCCTTTATTGACAGTTTCTCCCGCCGCGGCACGCGGCTGAAGAACAGCATCTACGCACGCCGCGCGCAAACTCAGGCCGCGGCCAAGGGCTTTATGTATCAGCCCGAACCGCGCACTATCGGTTCTTTTGCGCGCGGCCGCCAGCTGGTGGCCGGAAACCTGCTGTTTGCCGGCTACCTGGTCGAATCGCAAGACACCGGGCTTTGGGAAGTGGATTCGCCCGATGCGGCCTTCGATGCGGAGCGCCACGGATTTGCCTGGCTTGATGATCTGGCCGCCGTGGGCGACGGGTCTGCCCGCGCCAAGGCGCAGAAATGGGTCTGGGGCTGGATCGGGGCGCATGGCAGGGGCGGTGGCCTTGGCTGGTCGGCAGATCTGACCGGCCGCAGGGTGATCCGCTGGGTCAACCATGCGCTGTTCCTGCTCAGCGGCAAGGGCAAGGCGGAAACCGAAGCTTTCTATCACTCGCTGTCGGCGCAGACTTGGTATCTGGCGCAGCGCTGGCAGAGCGCGCGGCCGGGCTTGCCGCGGTTCGAAGCGCTTGCCGGGCTGATCTACGCCGGGCTTGCCCTGCAGGGGCGCGAAGAACTGGCCGATCCGGCGGTGAAAGCGCTGGCCGAAGAATGTGACAGCCAGATCGACGCCCAAGGCGGGCTGCCGACCAGAAACCCGGAAGAGCTGCTGTCGGTCTTCACCCTGCTGACTTGGGCCGCCGCGGCGCTGCATGAGGCCGGGCGCAGCGTACCGGCGGCGCATAGCGCCGCGATTGAACGGATTGCCCCGACCCTGCGCACCCTGCGCCACAGCGACGGCGGGCTGGCGCGGTTCCATGGCGGCGGCCGCGGGCTGGAGGGCTGGCTGGACCATGCGCTGGCGGCGTCGCACGTGTCTGATGCGCAGACCGACGGGCTGGCCATGCCCGGCTGTCGGCGCGCCGCACATCGGTGATCATCGACGCGAGCGCCCCGCCGCGCGGGCTGGCCTCGGGCAATGCCCATGCGTCTACACTGGCGTTCGAGCTGACTTCGGGCCGCAGGCCGCTGATTGTCAATTGCGGCTCGGGTGAGACATTTGGCCTCGAATGGCGCAGGGCAGGGCGGGCGACCCCCTCGCACTCCACGCTCTGTATTGAAGGCCATTCTAGCGCCCGGCTGGCGCCGCCGCAGCGTCGCACCGGGTTCGAGGCACTGATCGAAGCGCCGGTGCAAGTGCCGTTCGAGCGGTCGGAAACCTCTGAAATCTTTCGCTTTCAGGGGGGGC
>CAJXHQ010000189.1 GCA_913054485.1 uncultured Paracoccaceae bacterium | reverse complement strand
ATACGGCGACCACCGAGATCTACACTCTTTCCCTACACGACGCTCTTCCGATCTGACGACCCGCGGTTTTGACGTTCTAGGGCTCGCTCTGGCAGTTCCGGCGTGGTAGGGCAGGGTGTGCCCGCAATTGTATTCCATGGTATACCATGCCTGATTTCCTGAAACGCCGCCTGTTCACTGCCTGCATCGCCGCGGTGGGAGTTGCGGTGTTTCTGGGCTTCAGCCTGCCGATTCCCTTTCTTCTGGGGCCAATGTTCTTCTGCCTGATCTTTGCGCTGGGCGGGGCGCGGCTGGAGGGCATGGGCTGGCTGGGCAGTGCCTTCCGCACCGTGCTGGGCGTGGCGGCCGGGGCGTCGATCACCCCGGACGTGATGCAGGCGGTGCCGGAGATGGCCTTGTCTCTGATCGTGCTGCCGGTCTTTGTAATCTGCACCGCGCTGGCGTCTTATCCGCTGATGCGCAAGGGCTTCGGCTTTGATCCGGTGACCAGCTACTACGGTGCGATGCCGGGCGGGTTGCAGGATCTGGTGGTCTTTGGCGAGGAAGCCGGGGCCAATGTGCGGATACTGTCGCTGATCCATGCCACGCGGGTGCTGTTCATCGTCAGCATCGCCCCCTTCATTCTGGGCCATGTCTGGGACGTGGACCTTTTGGCGCGGCCCGGCGTGGATGCGGCAGACAGCCCGCCATTGCAGATCGTGCTGCTGATCGCCGCGGGCCTTGGCGGCTGGGCGATTGCCAGACGGCTGAACATCTTCGGATCCTCTATCATCGGCCCGATGGTGCTGACCGCGGGGCTGAGCCTCTCCGGCATCATCACCCAGCGCCCCCCGGCCGAGATGATCTGGGCGTGCCAGTTCGTGATCGGCATTGGGGTCGGCGCGAAATACGCAGGTGTCACCTGGGCAGAGCTGCGGCAGGTGGTGCTTGCAGGCATCGCCAACGGCGCCGCGCTTGCTGCGGTCAGCGCGGTCTTCATCCTTGGGGTGATCGCCACCGGCCTTGCGCCCAGCCTTGAAGCTTTCCTGGCCTTCCTGCCCGGCGGACAGGGAGAAATGGTGGTGCTGGCGATCATCGCGGGCGCGGATCTCACCTATGTGGTGCTGATCCACATCTTCCGCGTGGCGCTGGTGGTGATGCTGGCGCCGGTGCTGATGAAGCGCCTGATGAAGGGCTGATCCGGCCCCTCAGGTCTTGGCGTCGGCTTCGTCCATCAGGTTGCGGATATGGCCTGCGAACCACCAAGTGGCGGGGATCGCCAGGATACTGCCACCGAGGATCGACAAGCCGGTCGACAGCACCGGCCCGCCAACCCAGGACCAGATCAGCGATAGGAAGAAGACATTGACCGCAAAGGCCCCGGCGCCAAAGGGGTAGAGCGCCAGGAAAATCTTCCAGACAGGCCAGCCTTTAGGGGCCGCTCCGGGAGGGGTCATTTCCGCATCACCATCCGGTGCACCGCATACATGGCGGCAATCAGCATCACACAGGCAAAGGCGTACCAGAATTCTGCCGTGGCGGATTGCGCCTGCGGGATCGGGCGGCTGTAGCCTTCTGCCAGGGCAGGGGAGGCGGCAAGGAAGGCGAACAGGGTCAGGGCATGTTTCATGTCTCAGGTCTCCGTCGTGAGAGTGCGGTAAATATCGGGCAATGCGCGGCTGAGGCGCATGGGATGCGGCAACAGGGTAAAACCGCCGCGCCCGAAGATGCGGGCGAACCAGTCCTGGCCGTCCTCGTCGATGATCACGCCATGCAGCGCCTGGCCGAGGCGGCGGGCTTCGCGCACGGCCATATGGCTGTCCTCAATGCCGTGCTGGCCCTCGTAGTGATCCAGATCATTAGGCTTGCCATCGCTGAGCACAATCAGGAGCTTGCGGGCGGCGTTTTCCTTGGCGAGCATGGCCGAGGTGTGGCGGATCGCAGCGCCTAGACGGGTGTAGTGGCCGGGGCGCAGGGCGCAGATATTATCGGTAGCCCTGGGCGACATCTTGTCTTCGAAGCTCTTGCAGCGGGTCAGGAACACCCGATCGCGTTTCAGCGAGGAAAAGCCCCAGATGCCGAACCGGTCGCCTGCCGCGTCAATGCCTGCCGCCATGGCTGCCAGCGTGTCGCGGGCCACATTGTTGACCGAGGTGTCACCCACCGCAGCCTCGGTCGAGCGGGAGCAGTCGATCAGGAAGGCCACGGCGAGGTCGCGTTCGATCTGGCGGCTGGCCATGTAGAGCCGGTCGCTGCTCTCGCCGGTGGCCTGAAGTTCGACGCGGGCGGCAATCACCGCTTCCAGATCCAGCTCTGCCCCGTCCATCTGGCGTGGCCGCAGGATGCGGCGCGGGCGCAGGGCCTCGAACTGGCTGCGCACCTCTTTGATGCGGCGGTGGTCGGGCGTGAAGGGCTCGGTGTTGGGATCGGGCTGGGCGTCCATTTCCAGCACCCGGCAGTGATCCTCCATGTAGCTGCGCGACTTGTGGTTCCACTCAGGATAGGTGAACTTGCCTGCGAGTTTTTCGTGTTCCGCTTCGGCGGGCGACAGGTCGAGGTGCAGCTTCAGCCGGGTTGCCGCCTTCTTGTCGTTGCGGGTCAGGGTGATGTTGTCCTGATCATCCGCCGCTTTCTGGGCGTTCTCCTCGTCGTCATCGTCGATGGCGCGGTTGATGTTCATGCTTTCAACCCAGGATAGGATCGATTCAAACCGGTGGATGATAAAGCCGTCCTTGCGGTTGGCCTGGTCCATCTCGCGGCGGTTGCCGAGCTTGCGCTTGGTCACCGCGGCACCGGCCGGGGGCGGCGCGTCATCCGGGTCACTGTCCTGCGCGGTCTCGCCCGCGCCGCGCGGCAGCAGCTGGAGCCAGATGGCAACCGGGGCAAAGGGCATGTAGCCGCGGGCCGCAGGGGCCGGCTCCACCGGTCCGGGCTGGCCCAGCAGCTGGTTGCGGATGGCGGCTTCCATCGTCGCCTCGGGGGGCGGCAGGCGGAAGGCCGGGCGCATCAGCAGGCTTTGGCGGCAGAGCTCAGAATAGGGTGCGCGCAGGCCCGGGCAGGCAGAGAACACAAGGTCCGCGGCTTGGGCATTGGCCTGGATCTGCGCGCAGTCGAAGGCCTGCGGGTCCGCAGATGGATCCGGCAGGTCTTCGGTCGTGGATTTGGCGGCGAGCGCCGTAAGCCAGAAATAGGCGGCCCGGTTCAGCGCCGGGTCCGGGAAACAGTCCATGAGCGGCGGCAGCCGCAGCCGGTCGCCGTCGAAAGTGGGCAGGATGATGGTCTCGCGCCCGGTGCCGAGTTTGCGCTGAACGGTGCGACGGTGGGCAGCAGGGCGGGCCGGGGCCTCGCCCAGTTCCACGCCGGGAGCACCTCCGAGGGCGCGGAACAGCATGGCGAGGGAGGGGCGGAGCTGAGCCAGTCCAGCGGCGGCTTCCGGGAAGGACGGGGCCGCGCCGATGCCGCTGGCGTAGGCATGCCAGAGGTTGCCGACGGTTTCCTCCGGCTCCATCAGGTCGAGGGGGCTCAGATCCATGGGTCTCATCCGTAGATGGTAGCGATGAGGTCACGCAGGGCAAGCTGCACATCCCCGTCGTCGGTGAGGGGCTCGATGATGGGCATGCCTTGGGCGATCAGCGTCGCGGCATAGATCAGCAGGCGGGTAGAGACGCCTTCCTCAAGGTCCATGCCGGAAAGCTTGCGGATATGGCCCGCAAGGCGCACCAGCTGCGAGGAGCGGTTTTCGTCCAGGCCGCTTTCCTGCGCCACAACGGCGGTCTCAACCTTGGCTTCGGGGAAGTCGAAGCTGACCGACAGGAAACGCTGACGTGTCGAGGGTTTCATCCGCTTCAGCACGTTCTGGTAGCCGGGGTTGTATGACGCCACCAGCATGAAGCCGGGCGGTGCTGTCAGTTCCTCGCCGGTGCGGTCGATCATCAGGGTGCGCCGCGTGTCGGTGAGCGGGTGCAGCACCACGGTCACGTCTTTGCGGGCCTCGACCACCTCGTCGAGATAGCAAATAGCGCCTTCGCGCACCGCGCGGGTCAGCGGGCCGTCGACCCATTCGGTCTCACCGCCGCGCAAGAGATAGCGGCCGATCAGGTCGGCAGCAGAGAGGTCATCGTGGCAGGCCACCGTGTAGAGCGGCTTACCCAGTTTTGCAGCCATATGTTCGACAAAGCGCGTCTTGCCGCAGCCGGTCGGCCCCTTCAGAAGAAGGGGCAAACCGTTGCTCTGCGCCATTTCGAACAGCTCGCATTCGCGGCCCGCGGGCTGGTAGTACGGCAGTTTCGGGTTTGGCGTGTGGGCGTTCATGGATCAGACCTCCGCGCCTTTGTTTTCACCGGGGGTGATCACTTCCGTCTCGCGCACAACCAGCATCGAGTAGATGAAGAGCACCGCGCCGATCACCACTGCAAGACCCGCACCAAAGCGCATCAGGTAGAAGATCGAGAGCACATCCTGGACGTCCATGAAGTAGTCGCCGACCACCCGCTGCATGTGGGTCTGGATGGTGCCTGCAAAGGTCAGCACGAAGGTCATGAAGGCCATGCCGCCGGTCATCAGCCAGAAGGAGGCCATGTTCAGCACCTGGTTATAGGGCTGGCGCTGGCGCAGCATCGGCATGGCGTAGGCGAACATTGCCAGGTTCAGGGCCACATAGGCGCCAAAGAAGGCAAGGTGGCCGTGTGCAGCGGTGATCTGGGTGCCGTGGCTGTAGAAGTTCACCCCGTGCAGCGTGTGCAGGAAGCCCCAGACGCCGGCGCCGAAGAAGGCGATGGTGGCGGAGCCCAGAGACCACAGGAGGGCTGCCTTGTTGGGGTGGTTGCGGCGGCCTTTCCAGACCATGACGAAGGCGAAGCTCATCATCAGGAAGAAGGGGATGACTTCCAGGGTCGAGAAGATGGAACCGATCCACTGCCAATACCCAGGCGTGCCGATCCAATAGAAGTGGTGGCCAGTGCCCAGGATGCCGGAGAACAGCGCGGTGGCCACGATGACATAGAGCCATTTTTCGACCACTTCGCGGTCAACACCGGTCAGCTTCAGCATGATGAAGGCCAGGATAGACGCCATCACCAGTTCCCAGGTGCCTTCCACCCAGAGGTGCACGATGAACCACCAGTACATTTTGTCCAAGGAGAGGTTCGCCGGATTGACGAAAGCAAAGAGCCACAGCAGCGACAGCATCCAAAGACCCATCAGCAGGATGTTTGCGATGGCGGTCTTGCGGCCCTGCAGGAAGGTCATCGACACGTTGTACAGGAAGATGAGGGCGGCAACGAGAATGCCCAGTTTGACCCAGACCGGCTGTTCGATGAACTCTCGGCCCTGCATGCCCAGCAGCCAGTGGCCGTGGAACAGGTCGAAGATATAGGTGACAACCGCGCCCAGCGTGCCGACCACGAGGATCAGAAGCTGCAGATAGGCGAGTTTTTCAGAGTGGATTTCACGCTCGCATTCCTCGGGCAGCAGGAAGTAGGCGCCGCCAAAGAAGCCGAGCAGCAGCCAGACCACCAATGCGTTGGTGTGCAGCATGCGGATAACGTTGAAGGGAAGAAGTTCCGACAGGAAATTCGGCGAGACATAGACCCAGCCCGCCAGCAAACCGCCAAGCACCTGGATGGCAAACAGGGCCATCGCGACAAGGAAGTAGGCGAGGGCCACTTTCTGTGATTGATATTTCATTTTCTTACTCCTCAACCGGCGTCATTGGGCGGCCAGCCCTGGGTGTCGGTCTGATCGGCCCAGCGCAGGAATTCAGCCAGACCGCGGGTCTCTTCCTCGGTCAGCTCGAACAGGGGCATCTGGCGGCGGCCTTCGACGCCGGAAGGCTGCGACTTCATCCAGCCGTCCAGCATTTCATAGGCTTCTTCGGCGTCTTCCATGACGCCCCAGCGGGTCATCACGTTGCCGACCTCAGGCGCAAAGTAGGCGCCTTCGCCGTGCAGGCTGTGGCAGTTGATACAGCTGTTCACTTCCCAGACATGCTTGCCCAGGACAACGGCGTCCGAAAGCTCCATGCCGGCGGTGGATTTGTTGACGATGTACCGGTGGCTTTGCACGGTCAGCACGACAAATATGGCTACGAAGAACAGTGATCCCCCGTAGAACACATTGCGCGCCCGTGTTTTTGTCAGGATCTCTGCCATGACGGGGCTTCCTTTTGTTAAAGTTCAGGCAGGAATATGCCTACACCCGGCCGCCCCATGAGAATTTGTGCCAGCACAACGTTTTGGGAATTGGCCTGAAGGATAGTGGGGCTGCCACATCGCGGGAGGGCAGCGCCATGGCATCACTGGACGACCCGGGCCTGACGCTGGCCGAGATCATGCAGCGCTGGCCGCAGACCATCGCGGTGTTTCTGGAGCGCAAGATGCTTTGCGTGGGCTGTGAAGTCAGCCCGCTTCACACCGTTGAAGATGCCTGTCTGGAATATGATCTGGACGTGGCGGAGTTCACCGCCG
>CAJXHQ010000188.1 GCA_913054485.1 uncultured Paracoccaceae bacterium | reverse complement strand
CAGCCGGGCGCGCAGCGCGGCCCAGCCGTCGGAATCCAAAGGTGTCGCAATCCGGATCGGCATGGGCAGAGTTTAGACCGGCCGGGCCGCCGTCTCAAACCCTCTCCGCCGCTGCGTCGTACTTCTTCTGCATCTTTGTCGCATTCCAGACAGCCACCGGCGGGGTGAACGCTCTACGAGTGGCGGTCATAGGCATTGCCGCGCCAAAGCTCCGGCGAACCCGCTGCTGATCACCGAGGAGAAACAGGTATGGAAATCAGGAAAATTGAACTCTACCAAGTGGATCTGCCCTATTCCGGCGGCACTTACCTGCTGTCCGGCGGGCGCGAATACACCGGGTTCGAGGCCGCCATCGTCCGCTTGGAAACCGCCTGCGGGCTGGAAGGCTGGGGCGAGAGCACGCCCTTCGGCTCCACCTATATCGCCGCACATGCGCGCGGCGCGCGGGCCGGCATTGCCGAGATCGCCCCGCATCTGCTGGGCCGCGACCCGCTCCAAGTGGACCGGATCAATGACGCAATGGACGAAGCCCTGGCGGGCCACCACCACGCCAAGACGGCGCTGGACATTGCCTGCTGGGATATTTTCGGGAAATCCGTGGAGATGCCGGTTTGCGAGCTTCTGGGCGGTGCCACCGGTTTCCGGATGCCGGTGATCTCGTCGATCTACGCGGGCGATCCCGAGGACATGCGCGCCCGCGTCGCCGACCACCCCGCGCGCGGCTACCTGGGACATTCAGTCAAGATCGGCGCGCTGGACAGCGAGGGCGGCCCGGCGCTGGACGCGGAACGCATTGCTGCCTGCCTGGCGGATCGCAAACCGGGAGAGTTCTTCCTGGCCGATGCCAATGGCGGCATGATCCCGGAAACCGTTCTGCGGATGCTCAGGATGCTGCCGGACGGGCTGGATTTTGTGCTGGAGGCCCCCTGTGCCACCTGGCGCGAGGTCGCCAGCCTGCGCCGCCGCTGCACGGTGCCGATCATCATGGATGAACTTGCGCAGGACGACAGTGATATCGCGCAGATCGTCGGCCATGACCTGGCCGATGGGATCGGGCTGAAGATCTCCAAGGCCGGCGGGCTGACCCGCGGCCGCCGTCACCGCGATATGGCCCGCGCCTCCGGTCTTACCATCAGCGTGCAGGACACCGTGGGCTCTGCAATTGCCTTTGCCGGCATCGCCCATTTGGGGGCCACGGTTCCGGAGCGCCTGCTGCGCTGCATCCTGGATTGCCGCGACATGGTCACGCTGGACACCGCTGCCTTTGACGCGCCGGTGCGGGATGGCGGCGTGCTGGTGCCGGAGGCTCCGGGCCTCGGGATCACGGTCAACCGCGCGGTGCTGGGCGACCCGGTTTCTGTTTGGGAGGGCTGACAGCCGGGGCCGGGTTACTCCGCCCCGGCCTTCCATTCCTTCCAGCGCAGCACCGCATTTGCGCCGATCCCCGCAAAGGGCGGCGGCGGCAGGCGTTTGGGACGGGCTTCCTTGGTGAAATGCGTGGTGATGTCTGACGTCTCTCCACAAGCTAGCTCTGCTGCCCCGATGCCGGTCAGCGTGCCGCGCGCGGTGCCGAGTCCGTTCTGGACGCAGGCCGCAAAGACCCCCTCGTCCATCTGCCGCATCACCGACACGCTATTGAGGCTGAGGCAGAGATGCCCGGCCCAGCGGTACTCCATTTTCATTCCCGCAAGCTGCGGGAAACGCTGGTCGAATTTGCGTTGCTGCACCCGTGCCGCCCGGTCTGCCCCGGCTTGCGACGGCACCATGCCGGGCTTCAGCGTCGCACAGGTGCGGGTGATGATGCGGTTACCGCCCTGTCCGGTATCAATCCGCCGCATGGTGGTGCCCATCGGGTCCGAGGGTGTAACACCCCAGCGTGACGCCCCGCCCAGTTTCTTCAGGGCCTCGGCGTCCAGTTCCGGTGTCATCGAGGCATAGAGGAACAGCTGCATCAGCCGCCCTTTCTCATACCCGAAACTTTCCAGATGGCCGTTGTTGGCGAGGATGATCCGGCCCGTGCTGATGCGGCCCTTGGGCGTGGTCACGGCCCAGGTGCTGCCCTCCCGCCGGAAGCCGGTGGCAGGGGAGTTCTCGTAGATCTGAACCTGCTGTTTCAGCCCGGCTCCAAGGCTGCGGATGTAGCCTGCGGGCTGCAGCATCACGGTGCCCGGCGTGTAAAGCCCGGAGCGGTAGTGGCGGCTGCCGGTCAGCTCCTCCATCTGGCGCTGGTCCAGCAGTTCGGAGGATTCCCCCAATGTGTCCAGATGTCGGGCATAGCTGAGGTTATGGGCATGGCCCGCAGCGGACGCCGCGCCGTTTACCTTACCGGCGGGATCGAAGTAATCGGGTTTGATGCCGAATTCCTCGACCGCTGCGCGAGCAAAGGCGATGGCCTGCCGGTTCAGGGTGGTCACGGCCCGGTCGTCGCCCGCGCCCGCGTAATCATCCGAGGCGAGATCATGCGGCAGGTCGATCATGAAGCCGGAGTTGCGCCCGGCGGCACCTTCGGCCAGACGCCCGGCCTCCAGCACCGCTATACGCGCGCCGGGCTGCAGCTGGGTCAGCCGCCGCGCCGCAGAGAGCCCGGCAAAACCGCCGCCGATGATCACGAAATCGGCGGTCTCATTGCCCTCCTGCACCTCCGGTGCGGGCTGAGGTCCGAGGATCGCGCTCCATGCCGCCGGCCCCCGGTGCAGGGGCAGGCGTTTGGCGCGGCGGGCGGTCAATCCACCGCCTCGTCTTCGTCGTCGGCCAGATCCAGCCAGATGGTTTTCAGCTGGGTGTACTGGTCATGGGCATGCAGGCCATTGTCGCGCCCGCCGAAACCGGACTGTTTGTGGCCGCCGAAGGGCGTGGAGATATCGCCTTCGCCAAAGCTGTTCACCGTCACGGTGCCCGCCCGCAGGGCACGCGCGCCGCGGATCGCCCGTTTGGTATTGGCGGTGAACAGCGAGGCGCAGAGGCCGTAAGCCGTGTCATTGGCCACGCGGATCGCCTCGTCAAAGCCGGATACGGTGATCACGCTCAGAACCGGGCCAAAGATCTCCTCGCGCGCCAGAACGTGATCATTGCCGGGCAGGTCCACCACGGTGGCCTCGGCAAAGCCGTCCTTGGCGGTGCCGCCGAGGATCACGTTTTCGGCCTGCGCCATGTAGCCTGCGACCTTGTCGAAATGGGCGGGGCTGACCAGCGCGCCGACACGGGTTTCCGGCGACAGCGGGTCGCCCACATTCCAGTGTTTGGCGTGGGATGTGATCCGCTCCAGCAGCTCGTCCTTCACGTGCTTGTGGACGATCAGGCGCGACGTGGCCGAACAGTTTTCGCCCATGTTCCAGAAGGCGCCGTTGACGATATGCTGGGCCACGCGGTCCAGGTTCTCGGCATCCTCCATCACCACGGCGGGGTTCTTGCCGCCCATCTCCAGCACCACTTCCTTGGCGTTGCTTTCGCCCGCGTAAGTCAGGAAGCGCTTGCCGGTCACGGTGGAGCCGGTGAAGGAGACCATGTCGATGTCCATATGCCGCCCGATGGGCTCACCCACTTCGGCGCCGCCACCGGGCAGGATGTTCAGTACCCCCGCAGGCAGCCCGGCTTCCGAGGCCAGTTCGGCGACGCGCAGCGCGGTGAGCGTGGTCTCTTCGGCCGGTTTAACCACCACCGAACAGCCCGCCGCCAAAGCCGGGCCGATCTTCCACGCCAGCATCAACAGCGGGAAGTTCCAGGGCAGCACCAGGCCGACAACGCCGATCGGTTCGCGCACCACCATGGCGATGTGGTCATCGCTGGCGGGGGCCACCTGGTCATAGATCTTGTCGATCGCCTCGGCGTGCCACTTGATGCAGTGGATGGTTTCCGGGATATCCACCGTCTCGCAATCATAGATCGTCTTGCCGCTGTCGATGCTTTCCATCACCGCCAGTTCCCGCGCGTTTCGGGTCAGCAGTTTGGCAAAGCGGATCAGGATGTCCTTGCGGTCCGAGGGGTGCATGCGGCTCCAGCGGCCGTCCTCAAAAGCTTCGCGGGCCTTATGGACGGCAAAATCCACATCCTCAGCCCCGCAGGCGGCGATTTCGGTCAGTGCCTCGCCGGTGGCCGGGTTGGCGGTGGTGAAGGTGCGGCCCGACGCAGCAGGCCGGTATCCGCCGTCGATGAAAGCCCCCTGCGGCAGTGCGAGGCCTGCGGCGATGGATTTATACTCTTCGGTTGTCAGCAATCCCATGTCCGTTACCCCTCTGCCTGAATGTCTGCGATGGTGGTTTTTGCGACGCGGATCACCTGTTCCAGCGCGCGTTTGTCGTCTTTGTTCAGCCCTTTCAGCGGCGGGCGCATCGGGCCGGTGTCGATGCCGTTGAGCGTGACCCCGTGTTTGATGCACTGGATGAACTTACCGCCCTGCTCCAGGATTGCCATCAGCGGCAGCAGCGCCGACATGATGCGGCGGCCCTTGGCAAAATCGTTCTCAACCGCGCAGGCGTTGTAGAGCGCCAGATGCTCTTGCGGCAGGAAGTTGGAGCCACCGCAGACCCAGGAGCGCGCGCCCCAGGCGAAAAATTCCAGCGCCTGATCGTCCATGCCGCAGGACATCTGGATATGCGGGTAGTCCCGCGCCAGAAGATGCACGCGGTTGATATCGCCCGAGCTTTCCTTGATGCCGCAGATATTGCGCGAGCGCCCGACACGGTCGAGGAATTCCTCGCCCATATGCACGCCCATGCGGCCCGGGTAATTATACAGCATCACCGGCAGATCGGCGGCCTTGTCGATGGCCAGCGCGTTCAGCGCGTTTTCGCGCTCGGTGGGCACCGAATAGGGCGGTGTCGCCAGCAGGATCGCATCGGCGCCCATGTCGCGCGCGCCGGAGGCCAGCGCGATGCTGTCCGGTGTCATCATGGCACCAGTGCCGACAATCAGCGGCACGCGTCCATTGGCGGTCTCGCGGGTGAACTTGGCAATCTCCAGCCTTTCGGCCACAGTTTGCGCGTAGTTTTCACCGGTGGAGCCGCCGGAGATCAGACCGTGCACGCCCTTTTCGATCAGGAATTCGATCACCTGGGCCAATGCGTCCCAGTTGACGCTGCCATCCGCATGGAAGGGCGTCACGACGGGGGTGTAGATCCCCTCGAAACGGAAAATCGGGTTCATTCGGGTCCTCATGCTGAGTGTGGGCGTGCGGCTGTGCCCAGGGGCAGGTCCAGCCCCGCGGGCATTACAAAAATTTCGATCTGGTCCCGCGACAGGTTCCAGTGGTCAATGGCAAGCTGGCCCGCCGCAGCCTCATCTCCGGCTTCGATGGCGGCGATGATCTGGTCATGGTGGCGGGCGGCTTCAGAGACATTCTCGGCCATATCGCTGTTCTGCGGGCGGTAGAAGGTCATCGAGATGCGGGCGTGGTCGATCAGCAGCCGCTGGAAGGAGGGCAGAAGGTAGATATTGTCCGCCATCTCTCCGGTGACTTCGTGAAAGCGGTTATTGGCCATGGCGCGCGCGGCGGCATCCCCGGTGCGCAGCGCGGCGCGAAAATCTTCCTGTGCGGCCTTTAGGGCCTCAATCTGAGCGGGCCGCGCGTTGCAGGCGGCCAGCCGCAGGATTGCGCCATAGACCATCGGCGCGGCCAGAAAGAAATCGCGCAGGGTGGTATGGGACATCTCGCTCACCCGCGCGCCGCGGTTTTCGCGCAGGTCCGCGTATCCTTCGCCGGCCAACTGGCGCAGCACTTCACGCAGGGGCGTGCGCGACAGTGAGAACTCCGCGGACAGGCTGACCTCGTCCAGATCGGCGCCGGGGCGTAGTTCCAGCGTCATGATGGCGGCCTTCAGGTGATCGTAGAGATCCGACTTCCGCCGTTTGGTCGCATCTTTCATCAGGGTCTCCGAGGTGCAAAAGCTGCAGAACGCCGTCCCGCGGCTGGGGTGTGCGCTCTGCATACTCTGAAAATACAATTTGTGTACAGGAAAAATTTGTGCTGATCTGCCGGCTATCCCGTCCGCCGCTTGCAGTGGCGAGTGCGGCAGCGCAGACTGTGGCACCTGGTCCGCCGGGCGGTCCCATTGGAAGGAGTATTTGGCATGAGCGGCGCACAGCATTTCGTCTTCATCCTGGTGGATGAGTTCTCGCATCTCGCCTTTTCCTGCGCGGTGGAACCCCTGCGGATCGCCAACCTGGTCTCGGGTCAGGAGCTGTACCGATGGTCCTTTGTTTCCGCAGACGGCGCCACGGCGGCCTGTTCCAATGGTTCGGTGACGCTGGTGCATCACGGGTATGGCGATATCCCGAAATGCGACCGGCTGTTTGTCCTTTCCGGTATAAATGTGCAGCAGAAAATCGCCCCGGAGCTATTGAATCTGCTGCGCCGTGAACGGGCGCGCGGCACCAAGCTGGGGGCGCTTTGCTCGGGTGCCTATGTGCTTGCCCGGGCTGGTTTTCTGGCGGGTTTGCAAACCGCGATCCATTGGGAGTTCCACGACGGGTTCATGGAGGAATTTCCCGAAGTGA